>NZ_JAHCZE010000070.1:0-6225 GCF_018501205.1 Campylobacter sp. 2018MI01
AGAGTTTAGACAAAAGTATTCTGCAATGAGTAAAGGTGGCTATGAAATGGAAGCAAAAGAAGAAGCACAACCACTAGGCGAAAAATACATAGCAAAACAACAAAAGAAAATTGAAAAGATTTTAAGTAAAAGGAGAATAAATGCTTTCTTTTATTAAAGAATTAATAAAAAAATCTTTATTTGTTGGTTTGAGTTTAGCGTTTTTTATCATTGCTATTTTCGCTTTTTTAATGCTTGTTCAGTATTCATACGATATCTATAGTAAATACTTTAGTTCAACTTATGATAAATTTCTTAAAACCAAAAAAGAGCTTTGCTCTCTTGAAAGGCAATTAGAGGTAGAAGGCTATTTATTATTTTGGGATTTTAAAAATGAGTATACAAATTATAAATATGATTATTCTAAAAGCGGATATAAATGTAATTTAGAAAAAGAAGAAAAATATAAAAGAGCAATTGCAAATTATTTTAAATTAAGTAATGCAAAAATATATGAAGTGCAAAATTATAATAGCATTGATGAAGTTAAATCTCTTAAAACTTTAGATAGTTTAGAATTAAAAGAAGTTAATGAATTTAACAATAATCTAGTATTTTTTGAAAAAAGATTTTTTGATAAAAATTCATTTCAATTTATAGATGGAGATGAAATGCAAGTAATGTTATATAACTCATATACTAAGGAAAAAGAAGAGAGAGAATATTATATAGATGGGTGTGGTTATGTAATCCCAACATATAAAATAAAATACAATTAAGGAGAGAAAATGGCTGAAATAAAATTGGATTTATATGATGATTTAAGTGCATGTATAGTTGCAAAAACTGCTAATTTAAATGGTGTAAAAAAATTTTTTAATTATGAGTTGGACTATTTTAAAGTAGATAGTAGGCAGTTTTTTGAAAAATATGGTAACAAAATTAGCCCAGTTGATTTTAAAATGGTTCATGTGTTTTTTTCGGGTAAAACAAGTACAGGTAAAGAACTTAATAAAGATTTGCTTAAAGATGTTGAATTTGATGGGAAAAATTATTATTTAAATCAAAAGCAATTTGCAGAATTATTTTATGGTGATAATAAAAAGCTTTTTACAATAGTTAAAGACATACAAGATGCAACGACATCAATGCAATTATCATCTAAAGGAGTTAATAGTATTGATTTTGCCAAAGATGTTTTTATCTTTAACACGATGGGTATAAAAAATGATGGGGAAGCAATTTACGTCCTTGATGAAAATTTAAAACCTAAAGAAATTAAAAATTTTAATATAAGTATAGCAAATGATAATTTTGATTATAAAGGTGGTGAAGGTACCAAGGCTATCAATTTTATTTTAAACTTATTGTATCCATATACCGTAGAGACAGAACTAAAATTTGATAATTACAAAAAAACCTATAATATTAATTTTAATGAATATGAAACGATTAAAGATCAAAAATATGAAAAACATGCAAAAATAAAATACTATATGTTTGGTTTGATAAAAATAAAAATATTAGATGATTGTGATTTTGTATATACAACGCCTTTTTTAAAAACAAAGTCTGATTTATCTAATATAGTTGAAAAGTTAGACATGCAAAATATTAAATCTATAAGCATATCTGATTCAAGTATAATTCAAATTATTGAAAATAAAGATTTTATCACAATAAGCACTGATAATAATTCTAATTTATCTGATGAAGATTTATTTGATTTAGCACTATTTAGTGGGGCAAATAAGGCTAGTATCAATAATGTTAAATATGATATAAAACAATTAGATAATGATACTTTAAAAGATATTATAGATTATATACCTAGTAAATCGTTTGTGCTAACTAATATTAAGATATTAGTAGGAGAAGAGATTTTATTAGGAGATAATAAAAAATATGTAGTAAAACAAGGCGATACAATCATAGATATTGCAAAAGCAAACAAAATGAGTGTTAAATCTTTAATCAAACTAAATCCAAATTTAATAGAACAAGGAAGAGTTAAATTTTTAGAAGATAAAGTATTGGTTGAAGCAAACGGAGATTTGGCAAAAATATTTGATTATAAAGATTTTGTATCAAGAACCTTTAAAGATACATTTAAAGGGGATTATAGTGATGATTTTAAAAATAGTTTATATAAAAATAAAACTTTAAACATTTTCTATAATCCAATGGCTAAAGTTATAAAATACGACCCACTAGTCCTAGACCTAAACAACAACGGCACAATAGATACAATCACTCTTAATAATTCTAAGGCATTTTTTGACCACAATAATGACAACATAGCTTATAAATCATCTTGGATTAGTAAAGATGATGGATTATTAGTATTAGATAAAAACAATAATAATCTAATAGATAATGGCAATGAATTATTTGGAAACTTTACTGAAATTCCAAGTAGTGATTTTAAAGCTTTAGATACTAACAATAATCAAACCTTAAATCCTACTCAAACCACACTTGCTCTAAACGGCTTTGAAGCCTTAAAGCTTTTAGATAGTAATAAAGACGGAGTAATTGATATAAACGATAAAAAGTTTAACAATCTTAAAATTTGGCAAGACTTAAACGAAGATGGCATAACGCAAATAAACGAGCTAAAGTCTTTAAAAGATTTAAACATAACTAGTATAAATCTAAACTATAAAGATACAAATCAAAAGCTTGATAATGATAACACCATCACTCAAACAGCTACCTTTATCAAGGATGATAAAGAAAGCTTATTAGCTGATATTAATTTTAGCGTTAGTAGTATAGAAAGAGTATTTAAAGACAAGATAAAATATTCAGAAGAAGAATTAAATCTAGCAAATCTTAAAGGCTATGGAGTATTAAGAGATTTAAGGGATGCTGCTTGTTTAGATACTAAATTAAAAGCATTGCTTAAAGATTATTCATCTACAAACAGCAAAGAAGAGCAATTAAATAAGCTTGATAGTCTAATTTATGCTTGGGCTAATACTAATAAAGCTTTAAACAAAGACTTTAACCTATCTAAAACCAAAGAATTTGATAGCAATAATCCTAGCAATACTGATAGTATAAGGGATTTATGGCTTACGCCATCACAAGCTAGAGAATATGCTAATTTTACTATTAGCGAAAGTTTAAAAAATGAGTTTAATGAGCTTAAGCAAAAAATATCAATTATTAATTCATTTTTAGGCGTTAATAATCAAGATTTTTATATAGCTAGTTTAAATGAGTTTAACGAGCTTAGAAATAGCTTTAATAATACTTATGATAGTTTAAGAACTTATGTTTATAAGGGATTGTTATTTCAAACAAGATTAAAAGAATACTATAATGAAATAAACATTACTAGCTACGAAAACAATGGCTCGTATGAGCTTAAATTAGATTTTTCTAAAAGTATAGAAAAATTTAAGGCTATTAATGAAACAAATCCTAAAAAAGCTTTCGTTGATTTAGCTGAGTTTATAACAAGCTTTAAAGATATAAATTCTTTAAATGATTGTGTAATATTACTAGGTGATTTTATAAAAACAATGAATAATTATACTTTAAGTGATTATTTAAAACTTTTAGATGAAGATACTATAAATGCACTATCAACTCAAACAGGAACAAGTGGTAATGATACATTAGTAGGGACAAATTTATTAAATGGTAAAGATACTTTATATGGACTTGATGGCGATGATACCTTAATCGGTGGAATTGGCGATGATACTTTAGTGGGTGGAGCAGGCAATGATACTTATGTTTTTGATAAAGATTTCGGGCACGATACTATCATAAACTACAAATCAAATCTAAATGATATAGATTGTATTAAATTTAACGATGCAAGCATAAATGCCAATAATTTAAAATATGTAAGAAATTATGATGATTTAATGCTGATTAAAGATGATAATAATAGCATTAGAGTTAAAGACTTTTTTGCATATGAAGATTTAAGAAATACTATTGATGAAATCAAATTCGCTAATAATACAAGCATAAATAAGGATGAGATAATTAATAGAGTTTATACACCTACAAATGGTGATGATAACTTTACAATGTTTTTTACAAATAAAGATTATGTAATAACTATGCTAGATGGCAACGATACCATAATCACACATAATGGAGATGATATTATTGATGGTGGGGATGGAGATGATATCATAAGAAGTGGAGCAGGAGCAGACATCATAAATGGTGGCAATGGTAATGATGATATTTATGCAGGAGATGGTGATGATATCATTATAGGCGGAGCAGGAGATGATATCTTGCAAGGCGGTATGGGGAATGATAAGTATATTTATAAAGGAGTTTGGGGGAAAGATACAATAATTAATCTTAGAAATGATAATGCTTATGATGAAATAATCCTAGATGTTAGCTCATCATTTGTAAAAATTACTAGAAATAATGATGATTTAATAATAAACAAGCTAAAAAGTGCTGGTTGGTTTAGAAAAGTGGTTGATGAAAGTTCATCTATAAAAGTTGTAGATTTTTTCAAAAAAGATTATGATATATCTGCTTTAGTATTACAAGATAAGACTTTAAGTGCTAATGATTTAAGACAAATGGTATTAACTCCTACTTGGGGTAATGATACTTTAATTGGAAGTGAATATAGCGATAAAATATATGGCTTATTTGGTAATGATACTTTAATTGGTGGTAAAGGAGATGATTATTTAGACGGCGGTGCTGGAAATGATACATATATCTTTAATAGAAATGATGGAAATGATTATATAAAAGATGCCTTAGGATATGATACTATTAAATTTAATGATATTAGCTTTAGTGAAGTTGTGCTTAAAAAAGATGTAGATAATCTAATCATCAAATATAACAATAATAAAGATAGTGTTACTATATTAGGTAATTTTGGGATAGGATTTAATAAGATTGAAAAATTTGTTTTTAGTGATAAAACTTTATGCTATGATGAGTTTATAAATACAGCCGCAAAAGAATTACCAAGCTATGAGGATTTGGTAAATAAAGTGATTAAACCTGATTTATCATCTTATTTAAAAAACACAGAAAGACTAATACAAGATACGAATGCTTACTCGCCTAATTCATCTGGATTTATTACATATACAGATGATAAAAACAACAATATTCAAGTATATTTATAAACTAAATCCAAATTCTTTAAGAATTTGGATTAGGAATTTGAAATTAAATTAATAATTATTTTTAAATTTTATGGATTTTTTACTAAAACTTTATATTATAAAAAATTAATTAGCAAGTTAAGGCATTTAAATGTTTTTTTATAAAAAATGTGAAGTTTGTAAAAATAAAATTCCTTTACCTAAAACACATGTTTTTGATGAAGATTTAGGATATATAATGAAATGCGATTATTGTGAAGCTATTTACAAACACCAAACAAGAGATATTTTAGGAATTTTGATTTTTATTTGCAATGTTTTTGCTCTTATTTTTAGTGTTATTTTGATGTATGTGTTTTATTGTGTTATAGCTAACGAACTTATATGTTTTTTTATCTTAATATTTTTGTATGGTTATTTTATGCATGTATTTCATATATTAATTATTGATAAATATGTTTTAATTAAAAATACTAAAGAAATTTAATATAGATAATATCGCATCACTTCCTATAAAAAATAGCATATTAAGTCTTGCTATAGCTTTTATATCTACTATTTTATTTTATTGTTATATAAAATATAAAAGCAAAAAATAATAACTTTTAATTCCAACTATTTTTACAATAAAACATTTTTAAATTTATTAAAATCCTAATTTAAATTCCAAAATATTTTATACCATCAATTAACCTGATTGTTTAAAAGAATTTAAATAAACTTATTTGCTATACTAAACCATAAAAGTTGTTTTATATTTGGAGCGATAAATGTATTCTAAGCTAATAGAGTTTATAAGAAAATTATTGTATTGTATATTTGCATTGCTTTGCATACTATTTATATTATCTATTTTATTCATCGGCGCTTTTACAATAATAGAATATTATGTTACAAAACCTTACGATTATAGTGATTTTGTTAAGGTAACAAAGGAATTAAAAAAAGTTGAAGAAATTTTATTAAAGCAAGGATATAAACCATATTATGATTTTGGTGATAAAAGAACATATAAGGTAAATTACAATGAACTTGGATATGGTTGCATTATTGATGAGTTACAAAAACAAAAATACGCTATTCAAAATTTTTTTGAAAGATATCCACATACGCAATTAGAAAAAATCAATAA
>NZ_JAHCZE010000071.1:0-6139 GCF_018501205.1 Campylobacter sp. 2018MI01
GTATAAAATTCAAAAGCTTTTATTGGAGTTTGTAGAGGTAAAAATAAGTTAAATATTTTAGAACTCTATAGTTAAATCTTGCTCATCATTTGTCTCAAGAACAAGTAGGATTGTTTTATATATTAATATATCCATTATCAATTAAAAGAAATAGCGACAATGGTCAAAGAAGTATTTATAATGATAATAAAACTAGAATTTTAAATCCTAGTTTATATAAACTTGTTTGTGAAGATAAAAATATAAGTTTTTGCTATACAAATGACATAAATAGACGAAAAACAAACGAAGAGATATTAGACAACTTCAATAATGATTATTAAGCCTAATCAAATCTCTTCCTAATTCTTCTATATCGTTTGTATTTAGGTTATAGATAAATTCTTCATTAAATATTTTATCCCAAACCACTGAATTTTGAAAATAACCTAAATATAGAGCATAGATTTTATTATATTGTTCATTTTCTAGTAATTTTAATAATTCATTTTTATCATTTTTATTAAATACAAAATCACTAATCATCAAAATATCAGCTTTTTTCAAACTATCTTCCTTAAGCTTTTTTATAGCGTGTTTGATAGCTATAAATGGGTCTGTTCCACCACTACAATTCATTTGAAGTATAGAAATTACATCAAAAATTGTTGCGTTTTTGCTTAGGTGTATTGTTTTTATATTGGTTGAAAAAGTTATTATATAACATTCTCTTTTTTCGTTCATTGCTTGCTTTGCCATATATAATGTTACTGCTTTTGCTATGTGCTCGCATTCTCCGCTCATACTACCACTAAAATCAACACATAAAATCATAGGACCTTTATCGCTTTCTTGCTTTTCAACCTCTATTTCTATATCTTCAAGTCCTTCTATTTTCTCATACTCCACACTCTCAAAGCAAAGTAGTCTTTTTTCTACATATTTTAAATCAAACACAATCTCAAATTCACCACCAAGCAAAGCAAGTTCACTAGGAACTATATTTTCTATTTTATTATCTAAAGTTACGCCTGTTATTTCTGCTTTATTTTTGCTTGGTATAGGTATGTTTTGAGAAAATGACTTTTGAAACATTTCTTTATGTTTTTTGGTTTTTGTTATAGATTCTTCTAGCGAGCCTAATTTATCACATAGTTTTTTTATGCTTTCACTTTCTATAAATTCTAAAAATTCATTTAAAGTATTTAAAGCTTCTTCCAAACCACATCCATTACCAAAATTATGGCTTATGTATTTATCTAGCTCTTCGCCATTTCTTATAGAGCTAGCTAGTGAATAGTAAAGATTGTTTTTAAAATCATCATTCATACCTAGATTTGATGATATATTGATTAAGCTTTTTATAAATTTCAACCAATCTTTAAGTTTTTTTATAAAATCATTTTCTTTCTTTAGCTTTTCTTGTTCTTGCCAATTTGATAGTTTTTTATTATATATATCACTCCACTCGTTATAAATACTTTTTGTTAAAGAATTATGATAGCTTTTAAGTGCTTTTTTATAGTTTTTCTTATCTTTTAACTCTGTTTCTTTAGCTTTATATTTTTCATGATAAAAATCATCATCAAAATCATCGTTAAAACACAAACAATCATCCAAAACTTCACTATATTCTGGATAGTTTTGTTGGTTTATCAGCATTTCGTTATAAAAAAGCTTATTTTTTTCATCTTGCAAATTTTGTGGTATATTTGCAAGGTATTCTTTTAGGTTTTGTTTAAAATTATTTATGCGTTCTTTTAATGCTTTGTCTATTATCTCATTGTTTGTAAGCTCGATATCTTGCATTTAGTTTGTAATCCTTACATCTTCTTCTAATATTTTTAAATATCTCTCACATTCTATTTTTTTAGCCTTAAGATTGCTTTTTGTATCTTCTAAAGCTTTAAAATACATATCAAACTTATTTTTATCAAAAAAAGGATTATTCATTGTTTGAATAAATTTTTCTTTTTCTTCTTCGCATTTTTGCATATGATTTTCTATGGTGTTTATGTTGTTTTTTAATTCTTTGATAAATGATTGTTGTACGAAAGATGATATTTTTTTATAATCTCCTTTTTTGTAAGTATATATAACAGAAATTAAATATTGCATATTATTTACATTATCGTATTGATATTTATTTGCATAGTCGTAGCCATTATGCCTTGCATTATAACCATGATATATCTTATGTGATTTATCATCATATTTATATCTAAAATCATATAATTTTTTTAAATAACCATCTTGATCTTTGTAGTATATTTCTTGAAAATCTGTTTTATATAAACTTTCTTTTTTAATATATATAGATATAGTTTTTTGTGAATCTCCGTAATAGGTTTTAAGCTCTTGATTAGTATAAATATATTCTTCATCATCAACTTTAACATAAGCAAAATCTTCTTTTTGGTATTTTATTTCATATTTAATTGTTTTTTTAAGTTTATTTATTTTTGAAAAATCAAACATAATTTTAGGAGAAAAGTCTTTTATAGCTTTCACTAAAGCTTCTTTTATTATTTCTTTTTGCTCTGGTTTATCCCACGCACAATACTCAAGTAGTATTAAATCTCCTATTTCTATCTTTTCTCTTCCGCACAATACAGCCATAACTCTTATAAGCTCAAAAATCATTTTATATTTTCTATCGCTTATATATATTGCACTATCTTTATTCTCATTATTATAAATACTTATATTATCTCTAAATAATCCTAGTATGTCTAATACTTTTTCATCTATTGTGATGATTTTTGATTTTTCTAATACCTCTTCTATTTCAGTGTTTTTAATTTTTTCTTTTAATTTTACTTCTTTGCTTTCATTTTGTATAAATTTTTTAAAGTTATCTTTGTTTGCAATCGGCATTACTTCAAGCCTAGCAATAAACCTATCATATAAAGCTTCAAGCCCTTGATTTGCCTGCGGGAATTCGTTACTTGCTGATATTAGTCCTTTTAGTGGAACTTTTATTGTTTCTTTTCCATTTTTAAAGATTTTTTCATTTAGTATTGTTAAAAGCGAGTTTAAGATAGCAGGAGAGCTCTTCCAAATCTCATCTAAAAAAGCAAAATCAACACTAGGTAAAAATCCTTCAATGTCTCTTTCAAGATTATCTTGTTTTAACTCACTAAGCTTAAATGGGCCAAAGATTTCTTCTGGAGTGCTAAATTTTCCCATCAAATAATCAAAAAATTTATCACTCTCAAAAACACTTGCAACCTTTCTTGCTATGTAGCTTTTACCAGTGCCTGGAGGTCCATATAAAAACACAGATTTGTTTGCTATCATGCAAAGAAGTATTATAGATGCTATTTCTTCTCTTTCTTGTAAATCACTGTTAATGTGCTCTAAAATATTTTTTATTTTTTTATTATTTATCATGTTTTCTCCTATTGTTTAATTATTTGATATTATCAAAATAAGGTTGAAGCTTGTTTAAATTTGAAACTTTTTGGTGGTTTAAATATATAGATAGTTTATTTTAAATATTTTAAAATGAGTACAAAAATAAATTTTATTTGTTTGATAGGTTTTATACTAAACAAACGAAATTCCTATTTTAAATTCCTTAGTTCGTTTAGGTTGTTTTGGATATTTTCATAGATTTTTTGGGCTAATTCGCTATCATTTTTTATGCTAATTAGTGGTAGCCAAGAAGCGATGAAGCTTTCAAGTTCAACCGAGCTTGGTGAGTAGAAAAACTCAATTTCTATACCATTATCATCTTCGCTTAAAAATCTAAAATTATGACTTTTTGGCTTTTCTCGTTTAAAAAAACTAGCTGCTTCGTTTTTAAGGTATAAAATCACGCTTTTTTTATCTTCAGCATAGCCAAAAGCGTTTCCTGTTTTTGCGTTTTTAAACCCACCATTTTTTACATACTCCAAAGCCTTTATATCTTTCATAGAATTTAGAGCAAATGTTCTATGCTCTCCTGTGTTTTCGCCATTTTTTTTGTCGTAGGTTATATAAAGATAGCGTTTAGAATTAGACACTTTTAACTGATTTGCTTGAATGATTTTTCGTTCGTTTTTATACTCGCAACTTAGCAAAATATCATGGTTTATTGCGTGATTTAGTATGATGATTTTTTGGTTTAGGTTTGATAGTTTTGAAGTATCAATTAGCTTTTCTTGTGAGTAAAAATACTCATCAAAAAGCCCTTTAAACTCGCTTTCAAGGTTTGCATTTTCAAGCTCAGCAAATATATGCTTAAAAACAACTTTGGGGCTTATGTATTTTGGGAGCAAGTCAGTGAAAATATAACCTTCAAGTTTTTTACTATACTTTATAATTTCGCTTAGATTTTTTGCTCTATTTTCAATGGTTTTTGTGCTTACCTTTAAAGCCTTTGCAAGTTCATCTTTAGATGAAATTTTTTCATAAATTAAATCAATTAGCATTAAATCTTTATCATCAACCTTCATTTTGCTATCCTAAAAAGAAATATTTATAATTATTTTTCTATTTATATCATAAAAATGTTAAAATTTGCTTTTTAAAATAAAAATTATTATAATTATTCAAAAATAAAGGTTGGTGATGCTAGAAATATTAAATGAATTAAAACCATTTCTGCCAAGTAAAAAAGAACAAGCAAAAATAATTGAAACACTTAGAAAAGAAAGTCAAATAAAGACTATCAAAAAAGAATATGAATGTATATTTTTGGCATTAGATAATAGGATACAATATAGACATTGTGAATACTTATACGAAAATAAATCACAAAAATATCTAAATGAAAGAGATTTTATAAAAAAGCACTATGAAAATATAAAAATTAATATATTTTGTACCGATAAAACTCATAAAAAATATAAAAATTCAAAATCTCAAACAATAATAAAAATCAATCAAAAAACTAGCATAATATCACAAATAAGTACTCATTTAAAAGCTAGCAAAAAATACATTTTACCACTAATAAACCTAGATAATAAGCAAATCGTAGAATTAGTAAAACTATCTAAAATCTATAATATAAAGTTTATAGAGTTTAAAAAGCACAATAAAAAAATCTTAGTCCGTAATGTGAGTAATTTATACAAAGAGAATTTCACAAATCTAGCATTTATAATGCACGAATTTTCAAGAAATATAAAAATGCCCTTTGTTAGCACTGATGAGCCTTTATATTTGCATTTAAAGGAATTTGGGGATTATTTGCTAGCGGGAAATTTTGAATTATTTTTACCTTTGTATAAAAAAATTATCAAAAAAGTAAATGGTTTAGACAAAAATAGCATTTTTTATCCTTTTAAATTGCAAATAACAAATATTTTGCAGGGTTTTAGAATAAATGAAATGGTTTTTGATAATTATAAGCATAAAGCTTTAGTGTTGTTTGAAAACCATTTAATACTTGCTAAGGTTTTTTATGATAGGGGTTATTATTTGAATTCTTTAATAATGCTTAAAGAAGGTTTTGATGTTGGAGTTTATCAATACTTTATGGGTGATTTTGGACTTAAAATTGCTAAAAGTACTAAATTTAGCGTATTTTGGAATGTGATTTTTAAAAATGCTGAGCTTGATGATTTTGCTAAAAAATACCTTAAATCTATTTATAAAATAAGGTGCAAAATAGCCAAAATCAGAAATGCCTTTGTGCATTTAGAAGGGCTAGAAAATCAAAAAAACCTAATCAGGGATTTAAATGAGATTTTGTGCAATATCAATCAGATTTTAAATCAATATTCAATGATTAAAATAGAGCCTTACAAAGAGCAAATTGCAAATAAAATTAAAGAAAAATTACAATTAAATTAGAAAGGATTATTATGAAAAAATCAAAGTATATTTTAGAAGTTTTAGTGGTGGTAGCGATGAGTGTTGGTTTTGTTTTTAAGACTTATTTAGACGGGTTTGATTCTAATTCTTTTTTAAGCATTACAACCATTATACTTTTAGGTACTACATTTTATGAAAGCTATAAAAAAGACAAGCTTATCGCAAAGCTTCAAGTAAAGAATTTAAAATAGGAATTTCGTATGTTTAAACCTACTACAAAAGAAAAATTAAAAGAAATTTTGAACACTCAAAAAATCAAACTTTATGAGATAGATACTAGTCTTATAACTGATATGAGTTATCTTTTTGATGGTGTTTTTTGGTGGGATTTTGAAGGTATTAATACTTGGGATAC
>NZ_JAHCZE010000072.1:0-6109 GCF_018501205.1 Campylobacter sp. 2018MI01
CACTAATTCCGTATTGATTTAGTAATGTTTCTAGCAAAAAGTTTTCTAATAAATCATTATTTAAAATAGCTATTTTTGCACTTGCAAAATTAGGATTTAACTCATTATCAAAATTATCGTAATTAGTTTCGTATGTAATTGTAGTTTTTGTTAAAGAGTATATATTTTGAATATTATCTTCATTATGCTTTTCTATTAATTCTTTAATTTGATTTAAATTCTTATCATTTGTATAAGATAACACGGCATTTATATTCTTTAATTGTTTAGCATTATCAATTAAATGCTTATGTAAAAATTCATTGTGATTTTGCAAAGCCATCATTTTTTGTTTGATTTTACCAACCTCATCAACGATTAATCTTAAATTCTTATTCAAATCTAAGTTATCGCTATTAGCACCTAAACTTTTTAAAATTTCTTTTAAAATATTTATTTTTTGGTTAGCACTTTTTTTTCTAATTAATGCAGCCATAAAACTAACAGCATTAAATATCAAAATTATTGCTAGAATAATTGTAAAAATTGTTTGATTTAATAGGTTTTCTATAAATAAACTTGCTATTAAAATAGCACATAATAATATATTAAACAAGCTTGGGAACACAACAATCCTTTATATAATTTAGAGCATAATTATGTCTATTAAATTAAATGATTACTTAATAATTTGGCTAATTTTCGTTGCTACATTTTTATTTGTTACTTTTGCTATTTCATCATAACTTGCATTGTATATATTTTCATAATTTTCAAAGTATTTTAATAATTTTACGATACTAGCTTTTGAAATTCCAATTTGCTCTAATTTTGATGATTTTATATCTTGCTTTCTTTTTGCGTTTTGATGGCAAGTAATTGCAAATCTATGTGCTTCATCTCTTAGTTTTTGAATAAATTGCAATATTTCATCACTTGTTTTAAGATTAAATTCCTTATCCTTAAAATGTATTTTATCCCTAGCAGCACCTTTTGCTCTATGTGCTAAATGATTTAATTTTTCTTTGGAAATTGCAATTACATCTAAATTGATTTCATTTTGAGCTAAAAGCTCGTTTGCTAAATCTAATAAAGCCTTTCCACCATCTATAATCCATAAATCAGGACAAGCTGATTTATCAAAAGAATTTATCCTTCTAGTAAGCATTTCTCTCATTTGTTCATAATCGTTATTGCTAGTAAGATTAAATCTTTTATAATTATTTTTATTAAAACTATTAGAAAACACATCATAACTAACTAAAGCTCCGATTATTGCTTGACCTTGAAAATGTGAATTATCAAATACTTCAATATTATAAGGAGTATTGCTAAGATTAAAAAAGCTTTTTAGTTTATTTGCTATATTATTTTCAGTCTTTTCAAGATTTATTAAAGCATTGTTTTTAGCTAATTGAATTAGTTTTTTTATCTCTAAAGTTTTTGCGATTTTTATATTTACTTTATGATTTGCAAGATTGCTTAAGTATTCTTCTAAGAGTTCTATATTTTCATTGTGATTTTCTATATAAATATTGTTTGGAATTATTCCTTCTTTATAGTTTGCTAGTATTAATTGGGTTAAAAAATCACCTTCTTTATTAGATATTTTTTCATTTATTACACTTATTACTTTTCCGTGATTTATCACTAATCTAGTGCTTGATAAGAATTCATTATTATTGGTTATTGCAAATACATCAAAACTAACATCTTTTGCCAAATCCACTTCAATTTCTTGATTTAAATTCTTTATATGATTTATCATATCTCTTATTTTTGCTGCTTCTTCGTAGTTTTCATTATCAGCATATCTAAACATTTTTTCATTTAAAGTTTGTAGCATTTGTTTTGGATTTTTAAGAGCTTGTAAGGCTTGTTTTAAGATATTTTCATATTCATCTTTAACACTAAACTCACAAGGAGCTAAACATCTTGACATATCATAAAATATACATCTTTTTTTACAGCTTTTCATTTGTCTTAATGGATAACATAAATACAATGCTTCTAACAAATCCTTAGCCCCACTAGCATAAGGCCCATAATATTTAGTCAGTGGGTCTTTTTTAACCTTTCTAGTTATCTCAAATCTTGGATAAGCTTCTTTTAAATCACAGCAAATATATGGATAAGTCTTATCATCTCTTAATAAAATATTATATTTTGGTCGCATTTGTTTAATTAATGAATTTTCTAAAATCAGTGCGTCTAATTCACTATTTGTAGCGGTATATTCTAAATTATTTGCTTCTTCAATTAATTTTATAATTCTAGGAGAGTTTTTAGGATTTGCTCTAAGGCTTGGAGTAAAGGCAAAATAGCTTTTAACTCTTTTTTTTAAATCTTTTGCTTTACCTACATAAAGCAAGGTATTATTATGATAATATCTATAAACTCCAGAAGAATTTGGTAATGATTTAATTTTGTCTAAGAGATTTGATTTTTGCATTTGTTTTTTTGATACTTTCTTTTAGATTATTTATTAATATTTTTTGCTCTTCATATATCGCTAGATTTTGAAAATTCTCACACATTAAGTCTTTTAAAAATATTTTTGGTTGTTTTGATTTTTCATAATCAATATATGCTTTTAAAATAGCATTAGAATTAATTATAATTTCTTCTTCAAATAGATTTAAAATAGCAGCGTCCTTTGGATTAATTCTTTTATATATTTTAATATGTTCTTTTAATGTTTTTATAGTTGAATCATTTCTTAAATCTTGTGCTAAAGTCGGATGATAAACTCTAATTCTAAAGCAATTTTTATTATATTTTTTAAATACATCACAAACTACACCTTTTTGAGTTAATTTATATTTAAGGTCAGGTGGCATACTTAAAATAAATAATTTTAATTGCTTATTAATCTTTAAAAATAAAAGGTTTTTATTATGAGAAGAAAGAATATTATGAATATTTTCAATGTTTTTAAATTCCACCATATTGTTTTACTTGCTGCCTTGTTGTTTTCTGCTTGTGGGTATAAAAGCGACCCAAGTTATTATAATAACAAGTCAACGCAAACGCAAAAATTACCCTTTGTTGAATTAGAGTAAATAATATCTATCATTTTTTTAAAAGGAGCTTTTATGGAAATTACATTTTCATGGGCGGGAATTTTATGTTTAGTGATATTTATCATCGGTTACTATTTTATCGCAGCTGAAGATAAATATCATATAAACAAAACAAAACCTGCAATATTTATCGGAACTTTAATGTTTATTATTTTAGGGCTTTATTTGTGTCTAAATGGAAAAAGCACAGAGCCATTAGAGCATGAAGTAAAGGATTTAATAGAAGAGATTGCTGAAATAGTGTTTTTCTTAATGGTTGCTATGACTTATATTGAAGCTTTAATTGAGCGTAATGTGTTTAATACCTTAAAATATAAGCTTGTAACAAAGGGATATACTTATAGAAAATTATTTTGGCTAACTGGGCTTTTAGCATTTTTCATATCTCCTGTTGCTGATAATTTAACTACAGCTTTAATTCTTTCAACCGTTTTACTTACAATTGACAATCAAAAAAAGGAATTTTTAGTTCCTGGTGCTATAAATATAGTTGTAGCTGCAAATGCAGGTGGAGCTTGGAGTCCTTTTGGAGATATTACAACTCTTATGGTTTGGACTGCTGGTAAAAGTCCTTTTATAGACTTTTTCGCATTATTTCCTGCTAGTTTCCTTGGTTGGTGGCTTACTGCGTTTTTATTAAGCAAATTCGTTCCAAATGTAAAACCTAATTTTGATGAAAAATCTTTAAAAGTTGAGCGTATAAAAGATGGTGGAAAAATCATTATTTTCTTAGGTGCTTTAACGATTTTTAGTGCAGTTTTAATGCACTCATTATTTGGCTTACCTGCTATGTGGGGAATGATGTTTGGCTTATCACTTTTAAGTCTTTATACTTATAGATTTAATGTCGCTCGTGGCAAAAAAGATATAAATATATTTTCATATATGACTAAAATTGAAATGGATACATTGTTATTTTTCTTCGGTATTTTAGCTGCTGTTGGAGCGCTTCATTTTGCAGGTTGGCTAGCTTATGCTTCAAGATTATATGATTTTGCTGGAGTTATGAGCACAAATATAGGAGTTGGGTTTTTAAGTGCAGTAGTTGATAATGTGCCTGTAATGAGTGCGGTTTTAAAAGCAAATCCAAATATGAATATAGATGATTGGCTTTTAGTAACTCTAACGGCTGGAATAGGTGGCTCATTAATTAGTTTTGGTTCTGCTGCTGGGGTTGGAGTAATGGGAAAAATGCGTGGAATTTATACCTTTGGCTCTCATATGAAATATGCTTGGACTGTTTTATTAGGTTATGTTCTAAGTGTTATTGTTTGGTGGTTACAATTTGAATATTTTGATTTATATTAGGAAAGGAAATTAATGGAAAAAGCAGATATTTTAGTGCTTGACTTTGGGTCGCAATATACCCAACTTATTGCTAGAAGACTTAGAGAGCAAGGAGTTTATACACTTATTTTACCATTTAATATTAGTGCGAATGATATTAAAAATTATGAGCCTAAAGGTATTATTTTAAGTGGTGGTCCTGCTAGTGTTTATGCAAATGATGCTTATTTTTGCGATAAAGAAATTTTTGATTTAGGTTTGCCGATTTTAGGGATTTGTTATGGAATGCAGTTAATGGCTCATCATTTTGGAGCAGTTGTTGCACCTGCAGGACATAAAGAATATGGTAAAGCTAAAATTAGTATTCAAGAAGATAGTTGTTTATTTAAAAACTTACCTAAATCTCAAGTGGTTTGGATGAGCCATTCTGATAAGGTTGAGAATTTACCAGCAGGATTTAAAACTATTGCTGTTAGTGATAATAGTCCATTTTGCGTATATGGTAATGATGAGAAAAAAATGTATGCCTTACAATTTCATCCTGAAGTTCAGCATAGTGAATTTGGTAAAAATATTCTTAAAAACTTTGCAAAATATGTTTGCAATTGCGAAAGCGTTTGGAATATGGGTTCATTTGCTAAGACACAAATTGAAAAAATTAAAGAGCAAGTTGGAGATAAAAAGGTTCTTTGTGCAATTAGTGGTGGTGTAGATAGTAGCGTTGTGGCTGCATTGCTTGCTAGTGCTATTAAAGAACAAACTATTTTAGTTTTTGTTGATACTGGATTGCTTAGAAAAAATGAAAAAGAGCAAGTAGAAAGTATGCTTAAATTAAAATTCGGAATAGAATTAAATACTATTGATGCAAGAGAAATTTTCTTAAAAAAATTAAAAGGTGTAACAGACCCAGAAACTAAGCGTAAAATTATCGGAAATACCTTCATTGAAATATTTGAAGATTTTGCAAAAAAACAAGAAGGTGTTGAATTTTTAGCTCAAGGCACTTTATATACTGATATTATTGAAAGTAGCGTTGTTGGTAGCTCAAAAACAATTAAGAGCCATCACAATGTAGGTGGCTTACCTGAAAAGATGAATTTAAAATTAGTTGAACCTTTAAAAGAAATATTTAAAGACGAAGTAAGATTGCTTGGACTTGAATTAGGTCTTACTAAAGACTTAGTATATCGCCATCCTTTCCCAGGTCCAGGACTTGCAATTAGAATTATGGGTGAAGTAAATGAAGAAAGCCTAAATATCTTAAAAGAAGCTGATGATATTTTCATTCAAGAGCTTAAAGCAAATGGTTATTATGATAAAACTTGGCAAGCATTTTGCGTATTGTTAAATGTAAGAAGCGTTGGAGTAATGGGTGATAATAGAACCTATGATAATGCAATAGCTTTAAGAGCAGTTGATGCAAGTGATGGTATGACAGCTACATTTTCTCATTTACCTTATGAATTATTAGAGAATGTAAGTAGAAGAATTATAAACGAAGTTAATGGAATTAATAGAGTAGTTTATGATATTTCTAGTAAGCCACCTGCAACTATAGAATGGGAATAAAATTCCAAATAACCCTAGCTTAATTAATACCTAAGCTAGGGTCAATAAAACTCTTTTAAAAACATTTAAATCCTTTTATAAAAATATCAAGCTTTTTAATGAGAAGATTTTAATATAAAATAAATTATATTAATAAAAATTAGAATTTTAATTGTATTTTATGTATTTTAAATACTATTAACGCAAAAATG
>NZ_JAHCZE010000073.1:0-5994 GCF_018501205.1 Campylobacter sp. 2018MI01
ATACTTTATTATCTTTTAATAATTTTTTAAATTCTTCTTTTAAAAATGGTTCTATTTCTTTATATGTTAAACGAACTTTTATATATCCACTAGCGTATGAAAATAATTCATAAGGACTATATGAAAATACTATTCCTAAATTATCAAAATAAAAATTATTTAATTCTAAAGGACTAAAAAATTTATTATCTTTTTCTGGATGTTTAGTTGTATTTTGAAAATCTCTTATTTTTTTAGTGATTTTTTCTTTTAACTTATCTGTATCTTTAAAAGCTTCGTTTGATGAAATAATTTTACCTGTTTTATCTAAAATTGCATATTTTTTAAAATGTAAAGGATGGGCACCTTTATTGTCTTCTACTAAACTAAAACTTATACTCGTTAAATCATTCTTAGCAAATATTACATCTTCTAATATTTCTAAAGTTCCAAAATGAGTTAAGCTTTGAGCAAAAAATTCATTTAAATTAAGTTCTTCTTTATTATTTCCAGATAAATATCTAATCTTAAAATTATCATCGCTTGTGCCGATACTAATACTATCATATTTAACCCCAATTGATTTTGAAGCCTCATAATCTATATTATTTGTTATCGTATCATTACATGCAAAACATACATTATCTTGCATTATATTCATACCGCTAACAAACTCAACTTTATCTTTATGGTCGTTAATTGTAAAATATGCAGTTTTATCTTTATCTATCATTAAAAACCCAGCAGAATTTAAACTAAGTGCCAAAATACTTGAAATTAATACTTTTTTCATTTTATACTCCTTAAATAAAAATAGTATTTTATCCTAAGTTAATAACACTTAAAAATTTTAATTAATTTTGTTTCACGTGGAACATATTTTATAATAATCTAAATTTGTTCTAACCCGTTTTCACAATAACTTTTATCATTTAATAAAGTATTTAAATAAATTTTATGGTTCTGTTCTAAATTTCTTTCATTTTCTTTATGATATATATGATATGCTATTGCTTGATGTTTTAGTCTTTTTAATTTATAGCCCTTATTTAAGAACCTTATTACAAATTCACTATCTTCTCTTCCCCAGCCTTCAAAATCATTATTAAATCCATTAATTGAAATAGCATCTTCTTTGTAAAAACCCATATTGCAACCACGAATACCTTTTATGTATATTTTTTTATCATTCGGTGTTTTTTGTGCTATTGATTTTAATTTTTTACAAATACTTTTATCAATTTTTGAGAAGTACTTAATTATTTTTGATAGAACATTAATTTTGTTTGCTTTAAATGTTCTTATATTTAATTCCATATTATCTTCTCTAATATCTTTTGAAATATTTTCCTTTAAACAAATTCTACTACCTTGTAAAAATACCCCTTTTTCAGCATTATTTTTATAATTTTTTATAAAATCATTATCTACAAGCATATCTGAATCAATAATAACCAAAAAATCTCCACTTGCTATTTTTATAGCATTATTACGAGATCTTGCTAATCTAAATCCTAAATCTTCTTGATACGCATGTTTTAATATAACAGGATATTTACTAAACTTTTCAATTATATCCCAGTTATCTCCACCATCATCAGCTATAATTATTTCATCTGGTAATGTAGTCATTTTAAAGACATATTCAAGGCATCTTGTTAGTGCTACTTTATCGTTGTAAGTTGTGATTATTAAAGAACAAGTTGGAATTTTTGCATCTTTTAATTTTGCATATTTAAAAAAAGAACCTAAAGCATTGCATAAACTTATTATAAATCCATTAAAACCATCTTTTATTCCTAATTTTAAAAAATAGAATTTAAAAAATGTAAAAAATCCGTGGCTTATAGCTTTAAAAGTACTAGTTTTTTTATTTTTATTATTTTGTGCATAAATTTCTGTATATCTTTGTAATTTTGTTATTAAATCATAAATTGAATTGAAAGCAAAATGGTGAAGATGGATATTAGTTTTTATTAATTGTGAATTATTTTTAATGATAATATTTTCATGAACATTAGCATCATCATAATTAGTATGAGTTTTATTAAAAATCCTAACTATATAATCAGGATAAAACCCACAAGTTTTTATCCATTCGTTTTTATAATAATTTTTTCTATTTATTGCATAGATTTTTGTAATATCGCTAAAATCAAGATTTTTTAAAAGCTCTAAACTATTAAAATCTATTACTTCATCAGCATCAATACAAAAGACCCAGTCATTACTAGCTAAATTTACAGCAAATTGTTTTAATTTGCCAAATCCTATAAAAGGTGAGCTAAAAACTTTTACATTTTTAAATTCTTTTGCAATACCAACGCTGTTATCAGTGCTTTCATTATCTACTAACACAATTTCATCAAAATCTGCTAAA
This sequence comes from Campylobacter sp. 2018MI01, assembly GCF_018501205.1. Classification (NCBI taxonomy): domain Bacteria; kingdom Pseudomonadati; phylum Campylobacterota; class Epsilonproteobacteria; order Campylobacterales; family Campylobacteraceae; genus Campylobacter; species Campylobacter sp. 2018MI01. The sequence continues at coordinate 2,360 of NZ_JAHCZE010000073.1, forward strand.
GCATTTAAACAACGCTTTAAATTTTTTTCTTCATTTTTAGCGATAATGCAAACACTTATTTTCATTGACAACCTTCGCATTCAATGCTTCTATCGACAGGTTTATTATCTAGATGTTCGCTTGCTGGACTTTCACTTCTTAGATAATAACAAGATTTAAGTCCTAGTGAGTGAGCTAATGTATAAATACTATTTAAATACCCACCACTTGCTTTGTCAAGACTAACAAATATATTTAAGCTTTGTCCTTGGTCTATCCATTTTTGGCGAATTGCAGCAGCACGAACTAAATCTCTTTGGTCAAGCTCATAAGCTGTAACATAATATTGCCAGGTATCAAGACTTAGATTTGGTACGACATTAGGTATCATTCCACTTAAGTTTTGTTCAAACCATTTTCTTTTATACACAGGTTCAATTGTTTGAGTAGTTCCAACTAGAATTGATATACTAGAAGTTGGAGCTATTGCCATTAAATAGCCATTTCTCATACCTTGTTTGCTAACTTTCTTTCTTAAATTATTCCAATCACAATTTGATTGATTAAATAAATTATCTCCTAGTGTTAGCATTTTTGCATTATCGTTAGCGACATCAATAGGGAAAATTCCCTTACTCCAATTACTTCCTTCATATTCAGGATATACACCTTTTTCAACTGCTAAATCACTACTTGCACTTATAGCTTCATAAGATATATTTTCCATAATTTTATCAATTAATTCAAAGTGGTCGTTAGTCCCAAACATTATTCCTTTTTCTGCTAACATTTGTGCTTCACCCATAACACCTAAACCTATTGCACGAGATTTAAGGTTAGTGTTTTTTACTTTTGCGTGTGGATAAAAATTAAGTTCAATTACATTATCAAGCATTCTAATTGCTATTGGAACTACTCTTTTAATATCTTCTATACTATTAATTTTACTTAAATTTATACTAGCTAGATTACAAACTGCGGTTCTTCCTTCATCATATTCTTTTTCTACTATATAAACTTTTTTACCATTTAAAGTATCAAGGCTACTTAATTTTTTTGCAGTTTTTACTTGTGAATTATCAAGAGTTAAAATATCATTTTCTTCATAAATCTTTATACTACCATCTTCAAAAGTAGCTTTTATTTTATAATGATTTGGGTCTGTATTTTGAAAAATTTCTGTGCATAAATTAGAACTTCTAATAAGACCTGAATGAGAATTTGGATTAGCTTTATTAGCATTATCTTTAAAGCATAAAAACGGCATTCCACTTTCAAAATAATTTGTTAAAATCTTTTTCCAAAGCTCTTTTGCATCCATTACTTCTTTTACTATATTTTCATCTTTTTCAAGTCTTTCATATTCTAATTCAAATTCTTTTCCGTATAAATCACAAAGTTGTGGAGTATCAAATGGGTCAAATAAAGTCCATTTTCCATTTTCAGCAATTCTTTTCATAAATAAATCATTTATCCATAAAGCAGGGAATAATTCGTGAGCTCTTCTTCTTTCTTCTCCGCTATTTTTTCTAAGGTCAATAAAATCACAAACATCCATATGCCAAGGCTCAATATAAACAGATATCGCACCTTTTCTTGTGCCTAATTGATCAACCGCTACGGCAATGTCATTTGTGATTTTTAAAAATGGAATAATTCCACCAGCTGCATTTTTATGTCCGTCTATACTACCACCCATAGCACGAACCTTACTCCAATCCCAGCCTATTCCACCACCAAATTTAGATAATAAAGCCATTTCTTTATAAGAATCAAAAATACCTTCTATATTATCAGGGGTTGAGCCGATATAACACGAACTTAATTGGTGTCTTGTTGTTCTTGCGTTACTTAAAGTTGGAGTTGCACACATAACTTCAAATTTGCTTATTAAATCATAAAATTTCTTAGCCCATTCTTGCCTATTTAATTCGTTTTGAGCTAAAAACATAGCTATTGCCATAAACATATGTTGTGGTAATTCAATAGGATTACCTTTACTATCTTTAATTAAATATCTATCATAAAGGGTTTTAATACCTAAGTAAGTAAATTGTAAATCTCTTTCAGGTTTGATATAAGAATTTAAATCATCTAAGTCATATTTTTCTTTAAGACCTAAAAATAATCTTCCTGCTTTTTCTCCACGCTCAAAATATTCTCTTAAATGCACATATTCTTTTTGTGGATTAACTTTGTGATATAAATCATATAAAAATAATCTCGCAGCTACAAAAGTCCAATTAGGTCTATCTATATCTATTTTATCAACTGCTGTTTTTATTAAAGTGTTTTGTATTTCTTCAGAAGTTATCATATCTCTAAATTGTATTTTAGCATCAACTTCTAGCTCACTTTGGCTTACATTATCAAGCCCTTCAGTTGCTAAAGTTGTATATTTTTTAATTTTAGATATGTCTAATTCTTCTACTCTACCTGTTCTTTTTACTACCTTCATGATTGATTATTTTTCCTTTGTGAATTTTAAAAAAGAATGTCTTATAATAAGTAGATATATAATAAAGGTTAAAAAGAGTGGGATATTTATATAAAAAATTTTTTACTACAGAAAATAAAAAAGCTTATCAATTAGTTATGCAAAATTTAAACTACGATTTAAAAAAAGCACAAAGATTTTGTGATAAAAATCGTGTTATTATTTTTAAAAATAATGTTAGTAAAAAGCTAGAAAATACTTTAAATATAGAAGAAATAAATTTAACTGATATTGAAATATGTAAAAAGAATTCTATTATTTGTGGAGAATATTATTTACTAATTTATGAATGCGTTAGTAATAATTTAAAACCAATTTTTGAAAATGAATATTTTGCAATTTTTAATAAACCAAGTGGAGTTTTATCACATCCTAATGGAAGAAATTGTGAGTATTCTTTAAATGATGAAATTTGGCAAAAATATGGAGAAAATGCAAGTGTAGCTCATAGACTTGACGCTGCTACAAGTGGTCTTATAATGGTAGCTAAAACAAAAACTGCCAATAAAGAATTAAAAGAACTTTTTGCAAAACAAAAAATACACAAAGAATATTTAGCATTAGTATGTGGTAATATTAAAAATGATTTTTGTGTTAGTGCAAGACTTAAAAATGATGATGATTTAAAAAATAAAATGCAAGTTTGTGTAGATGGCAAGATTTCACAATCTGAATTTATAGTTATCAAAAATTATCCTAAATATACACTTTTAAAAGCAATTCCACTAACAGGAAGACAACATCAATTAAGAGTGCATTTGCATTATGTAGGAAATAAAATCGCAGGGGATAATTTGTATGGACTTACTAACAAACAAGCAAGAGATATTTTAGATAAGAAAATATCAAATATAAAAGAACTTTGTGGTGCAAGTAGGCTTTGTCTTCATTCTGCAAGATTAAAATTTACTTATAAAAATCAAGATTATGATTTTTATAATGATGATATAGAAAATGAATTTTTAGGAGCAATTAAATGAATGGATTAGATATATTTCAATACTTATTTATGGGTGTTGTTTGTATTGGTGGAATTATTGGAATGATTTTTATCATAATCAATGAAAAGAAAAAATAATGTTTCACGTGAAACTTTTTATCATTAGATTATTTTAATGTTTCACGTGAAACAAAAAAACTTATAATAAAATTAAAATTA
>NZ_JAHCZE010000074.1:0-5987 GCF_018501205.1 Campylobacter sp. 2018MI01
GCGTTTAAATATAGTGATGAAATTATTATAATGTATTTTTTAATTATTTTAAATCCTATAATTACGCTAGTTTTTGAGCTAAAATTTAATTTAATCAAAATTAATTTTTATGATGATTTTTTAGAATTTGAATATGGATTTTTCTTATTTAAAGTCAAGTATAAGAAAATAAAATATATAGATTATCAAGGAATTTATATTCAAACTAAATATATTAATTTTATTATTAATACAAATAAATTGAGCGAAGATGATTTGGATTATTTAGTTATAAGTTTAAAAAATAATTCCTAATTAATTAAATTAGGAATTATGAAAAATTTAATTATGAAAATAAACCATTAACACTTTCATTATGATAAACACGGCGAATAACTTCTCCAAATAAAGGTGCAACACTTAAAACTGTTATTTTTTTACATTCTTTTGCTAGTGGTATAGTATCAGTTACTATTAATTCATCTAAAGCACCATTTTCTATTCTATCATAAGCAGCTCCACTTAAAACAGGATGAGTACAGCAAGCAATTACACTTTTAGCTCCTAATTTTTTAAACACTTCAGCAGCTTTAACAATAGTTCCTGCAGTATCAATCATATCATCAACTATAATTACATCTTTACCATTTACATCGCCAATTACATTCATAACTTCGCTTTCATTAGCTTTTTCACGGCGTTTATCAACAATAACAAGTTCTAAATCTAGTGCTTTTGCAACAGCTCTTGCACGAACAATTCCACCTGTATCAGGACTTGCAACTACTGCTTTACTTAAATCTCTTTGTTTTAAATGTTCGTTAAAAATAATACTTCCGTATAAATTATCAACAGGGATATTAAAAAATCCTTGAATTTGACCTGCATGTAAATCAATAGTAGCTACACGGCTAATTCCTGCAGTTTGCATTAAATCAGCTACTAATTTTGCACTAATTGGAACTCTAGGAGCTGCTTTTCTATCTTGTCTAGCATATCCAAAATAAGGAATTACAGCAGTGATTGAATTAGCTGAACTTCTTTTTAATGCGTCAGTTAATATTAATAATTCCATTAAATTATCATTCGCTGGTGCGCAAGTGCTTTGGATAATAAATACATCTTTACCACGCACACTTTCTCCAATTTGAACGCTAATTTCTCCATCACTAAAACGCTTAACTCCAGCATCGCTTAATTTACAATCTAATCTTTGAGCGACTTTATTGGCAAATTGAATATTTGCAGAACCCGAAAAAATGGTATAACCTCTCATAAAATAACCTTTCTAAATTAATAAAATGAGCTATTATATCTTAAAAAACTTATTTGTAAATTTGTTACAAAAAGTAACATATTGTTAAAAATATTACGATTATTCTTAATCTTGTTGTTATTATATGCTAAATTCAGCATTTAAAATTAAAATATTAAAATCTTATCACGAAAGGAAAATTATGGAATTTACACCTAATTTTAACCCACTTGGCAATATTTGGTTAAGTGCATTTGTGGCATTTTTACCTATACTTTGCTTTTTTCTTTGTCTAGTGGTTTTTAAGACAAAAGGTTATGTGGCAGGTTTTTTAACTGTTGTTACAGCCATTCTTGTTGCAGTTTTTGCTTATAAAATGCCGTTAAATGCTGCATTTGCTAGTATTATAGTAGGTTTTACTACTGGTATTTGGCCTATTGCTTGGATTATAATAGCAGCTATTTTTCTTTATAAGCTTTCGATTAAATCAGGTCAATTTGAAGTAATTAAACAAAGTATTATGACAATTACGCCTGATCATCGTATTCAAGTAATCATCATTGGATTTTGTTTTGGAGCATTCTTAGAAGGTGCTATTGGATTTGGTGGACCTGTTGCAATTACTGCTGCTTTACTTGTTGGTTTAGGTCTTAGACCATTACAAGCAGCTGGATATTGTATGATAGCAAACACAGCTCCTGTTGCATTTGGTGCTATTGGTATTCCAATTATTGCAATGGCTCAAGCTGTTGGAATACAACAACATGAAGTTGCTGCTATGGTTGGTAGAATTTTACCTCCGTTTAGTTTTTGTATTCCATTTTTTATAGTATTTTTAATGGATGGTATGAAAGGTATTAAAGAAACTTTCCCTATTGTATTTGTTGCAGCTATTTCTTTTGCTATAGCACAATTTTTATCAGCAAACTTCTTAGGTGCTGAATTACCTGATATTATTTCAGCTATTGTTTCTTTAGTAGCTACTGCTGTTGCTGCAAAAACATTTAAACTTAAAAATATTGTAAGATTTGATGATAAAAAAGATTTTAGCGATGTAAAAACTTTAAGCATCAAAGAAATTGTTTATGCTTGGTCACCTTTCTTATTATTAATTGTATTTGTTGTTATATGGACTCAAGGTTGGTTTAAATCATTATTTGGAACTGATGCAGCTTTAGCATTTACTAATCTTAAATTATCATTTGCTAGTTTAGGTGATTTAGCAGTTATTAAACCATCACTTGTAGAAGGTGGAAAAGCAGGAACTCAACCTTTAGGACTAGGAATTCCGTTAATCAACACTCCAGGAACAGCTATTTTATTTGCTGCAATTGCAAGTATATATATTTTAAAAGTAAAAGCTAGTGATGCTAAAGTATGCTTTAATGATACTTTAAGAGAAATGGCGTTTCCTATTTTAACTATTGGTTTAGTTGTTGGTTTTGCAAAAATTACTGATTATAGTGGAGCTAGTGGAACATTAGGAATTGCATTATCACAAACTGGTGGAGCATTTACATTCTTCTCTCCTGTAATTGGTTGGATTGGAGTATTCTTAACAGGTTCTGATACAAGTGCAAACCTTTTATTTGGTTCTTTACAACAAGTTACAGCTCATCAATTAGGCTTTTCTGACACATTATTCTTAGCAGCAAATAGTGCAGGTGGTGTTGTTGGTAAAATGATATCTCCACAAAGTATTGCAGTTGCTTGTGCTGCTGTTGGCCTTGTAGGACGCGAGAGTGAGTTGTTTAAATACACAGTTAAATACTCAATAGCTATGATAATAATTATAGGAATTTGGGTAAGCTTAATTGCATATTTTATGCCTGGAATTATACCACCTAGTATTCCTTTAGCTAAATAATTATGCTTAGTTTAAAAAGGTTAATTAAAAAAAATCTAGGAATATATTTTATGGTTATTGCTAGTTTTGCATTTGCACTCATGGGGTGCTGTGCAAAACTACTTGCAAATACTATGCCTAGTGTAGAAATAATGTTTTTTAGAAATGTTATTGGAGTTATTTTTATAGCTTATTTGATTTATAAAATTCCACATAAAAAATCAGGTGGTAAATTCTCTTTATTGTTTTTTCGTGGTTTAATAGGAACTATTTCTTTATATTTTTTCTTTTATAATGTCGCTAATATTTCTTTAGGCGGTGCTTTTGCTTTTCAAAAAACAAATCCACTTTTTGTAGCATTAATTGCATTTTTGTTTTTTAAAGAGCAGTTAGGATTTAAAAGTATTTTATATTTATTATTAGCTTTTGGTGGTGTAATGTTAATAATTCAACCATTTGCACCTGAACATTTACATAGTGGTTTTGATATTAAAAACTCAATTTTAGGTGTTTTAAGTGGTTTAACAGCAGCGCTTGCTTTAACAAGTGCTAGGGAATTAGGAAAGTTTTACAATACTGAAGTTATAGCATCAAGTTTTTTTATACTAGGAACAATTTTACCTATATTATCTATGCTAGGCGGAGAGTATTTAAATGAGAGTATTATTAGGCATTTTGATTTTGCTTTTGCTACATTTGTAATGCCTGTTGGATATAAAATATGGACTTTAATTATTTTAATGGGCTCTTTATCGATTCTATACCAAATATATGTAACAAAAGCCTATAAAGCAGCTAAAAAGGCTGGGGTTGTAGCTGGAGTTGGATATATTGATGTTGTATTTACTTTATTTTTAGGAATACTTTTAGGAGATGATTTACCAAGTTTTGTAGTTTTAACAGGTATAATCTGCGTTTTAATAGGTGGTATAGGAATAAGTTTAAGTAAGGATAATAAAAAATGAGAAAAATTATATTATTTGCAGGACCTTGCGTTATAGAAAGTCCTGAAATTGTTACAGAAGTTGCAAAAAGATTAGAAAAAATTGCAAAACATCCACAAATTGATTTTTATTTTAAATCAAGTTTTGATAAAGCAAATCGCACAAGTTTAGATAGTTTTAGAGGACCTGGACTTGAAAAAGGTTTGCAGATTTTAGCTGATATAAAATCTAAATTTGGATATAAAATAATTACAGATATTCACGAGAGTTATCAAGCTGAAATTGCAGCTCAAGTTGTTGATACTCTTCAAATTCCAGCTTTTTTATGCAGACAAACTGATTTATTAGTTGCAGCTGCTAAAACTAAAGCTATTATAAATATCAAAAAAGGTCAATTTTTAAACCCAAGTGATATGAAATATAGCGTAGCAAAAGTAGCACAGACTAGAGGGTATGATTATAAAACTAATGATGAAAGTTTTTTTGCTTGCTCTGATATTGGAGAATTATCATTTAAAGATTTAAAAGATGAAGATTTTTCAAAAGCTCATCAAATGGCAAGAGAAGCTGGTGTTTTAGCAGTTGAGCGTGGAACTAGTCTTGGATATGGGAATTTAGTTGTTGATATGAGATCTCTTAAAATTATGAGAAATTTCGCACCTGTTATATTTGATGCTACACATAGCGTTCAAATGCCTGGAGCAGCAGGTGGTAAGAGTGGTGGAGATAGCTCTTTTGTATTGCCTTTAGCAAGAGCTGCTGCTGGAGTTGGCGTTGATGGATTTTTCTTTGAAACACATTTTAATCCGTGTGAAGCTTTATGCGATGGACCTAATATGGTAGCTACTAGCAAATTAGAAGAGAAAATTAATTTATTATTGAAAATATTAAATAAGGAATAAGTATGAATATTATTGAAGGACAATTAAAATTAAATGGTAATGAGAAATTTGCCATAATAAACGCTAGATTTAATAGTTTTATAACTGATAAATTAGTTGAAGGTGCTAAAGATGCTTTTGTTCGTTTTGGTGGAAATGAAAAGAATTTAGATTTAATTTTAGTTCCTGGTGCTTTTGAATTACCTTATGCTTTAAAACAAGCAGTGAAGAAAAATTATGATGGAATAGTGGTTTTAGGTGCTGTTATTCGTGGAGATACCCCACATTTTGATTATGTATCAGCAGAATGCACTAAGGGTGTTGCGGCTATAACTTTAGCAAATGATATTCCAATTAGTTTTGGTGTTCTTACAACAAACACTACAGAGCAAGCTATGGATAGAGCAGGAATTAAAAGTGGCAATAAAGGTTATGAAGCTATGGTAACTACTATTGAAATGCTAAATTTACAAAGAGTTCAAAATGGCAACTAGACATCAAGCTAGAAAAACAGTTGTAAGTTTATTGTATTCATTTGATTATGTTCAAAATAGTGAGCATGTAAATGATTATTTAGAAGAGCATAAAATAAGAAATGCTATTCGTGAATGGGCTTTAGAATTATTTAACGGCGTTCAAGCAAATCTATTAAAAATAGATGAGTGTTTAAAAGGTATTTTAGAAAGCAATGAAGTTAGTAATTTAGGTGGTATGGAAAAAGCTATTTTAAGACTTGGTGTTTATGAATTGCTTTTTACAAAAACAGATAAAGCTGTTGTTATAAATGAAGCTATTGAACTAGCTAAAGAATATGCAAGTGATAATGCACCTAAGCTTATTAATGGTGTATTAGATAAAGTTAGAAATTAATTTTAAATTAGCTAATATTTTTTATATTAGCTAATTACTCGTTGAATATTTTAATAGATATTTTTATATTTTATTTTCCAAATTAAATTCCTAATAGTTTTATGATATTTATTAAAATAATCAAAAAGGATAAATATGGAAAATGTTTTAATGCTAATGATAGGGGTATCAATATTATTAGCTTTTATAGTAATCATTGCTTTTATTTGGGG
>NZ_JAHCZE010000075.1:0-5913 GCF_018501205.1 Campylobacter sp. 2018MI01
ATTTCTACAAAAATTATTTTATTTTTATTTTGTTTGATTTTTTTGAGAATTTCTTTTTTGATTTTTGAGTGCATTATTTTTTCTAATTTTTTCTTAGCTGTTTTATCATTAAAAATCACATTTGCCACTGCTTGTTTTTTTTCTTTTAAGAATTTGAAATAGGAATTTGAAATATTTAATTTTTTACGAATTTGTTTCCATTTGTAGCAAAAAACTTTTGAAGAAATTTCATCAGCACTAATGCAAAATATTTCATTTTCTTTAGCAATATTTAAAAATGTAGATTTACCACAAGCAATGCTAGATGTTATTACATAAATATTTTTAAAAAATAGGTGTTTTTTTATCTTAATTTTTCTTATCAAAACCGACTCTTTTTATCATTATCATAATATTATTTTTTAGATAATTTTGTTTATTTTCTTAAGCCTAATTTTAAGGCAATAATGTATTATTTAGGTTACTTTTTAAAATTTTAGTAAGGAGGCAGCCATGGAGAACAAAAGAAGAGCTTTTCTTAAAAAAGCATTAAGTGCTGGAGCTACCTGTGCTGTTGCTAGCGTAGGTTTAAATGCAGCAACAAGTAGCGAAAATAATAGCTCTGGTGTAGTATCTGGTCGTGCAAAGAAAAAAGAAGTGTTATATAAAAAGACCCTTCACTGGGAAAAATTTTATAAAATTGCATATTAATTTATAGAAAGGATTTAAATGCGTAATTTAGGTAGAAGAAGCTTTTTAAAACTTGCAGCAGTTGCAGGTGCAAGCACTACCGCATTTGGTGCGACAAACGCAACCTTAAAGGCAGATGAAAAAGTTAAAATGCCTTATGAAGGTAGTAAAAGTGTTCGCACAGTTTGCTCTATTTGTAGTGCTGGTTGTGGTATAGAAGCTGAAGTAGTAAATGGTGTTTGGGTTAGACAAAATAACGCAATAGACCATCCAATTTCACTTGGAAGTCATTGCTGTAAGGGAATTGACCAAATTGATTTAACCAAATCAAAATGTCGTGTTAAATACCCATTAAAAAGAGTTAATGGTAAATGGGAAAGAATTAGCTGGGAACAAGCTGTAAATGAAATCGGCGATAAAATGCTAGATATTAGAAAAGAAAGCGGTCCTGATAGCGTAATGTTTTTAGGTTCAGCTAAGTTTAACAATCAACAAGCATATTATTTTAGAAAATTTGCTGCATTTTGGGGAACAAACTCAATAGATCACGTAGCTAGAATTTGACACAGCGCAACAGTAGCCGGTGTGGCTAATACTTGGGGATATGGCGCTATGACAAATCACTTTGGTGATGTTGTAGGTAATACAAAATGTATGATTATGTTTGGTGCAAACTCAGCAGTTGCAAACCCTATTGGATTTAAGCATATTTTACAAGCTAAAGATAGAAATAATGCTCCTTTAATCGTAGTTGACCCTATTTTTACAAGAAGTGCAGCTCATGCTGATATTTATGTAAGAATTCGTCCAGGAACTGACATTGCATTTGTATATGGAATGTTAAATCTTATTTTTGAAAATGGTTGGGAAGACAAAGAAATAATCAAAAATAGGTCTTATGGAGTTGATTTAATTCGTGAAGAAGCTAAAAAATATACTCCTAGCGAAGTTGCTGATATTTGCGGATGTAGTGAAGAAATTCTAATTCAAGTTACAAAATTATTTGCGACTACAAAACCTGCTACACTATTTTGGTCATTAGGTATTACTCAACATTCAGTTGGTAGTTCAAATACTCGTATTTTAGCTATTTTACAATTAGTGTTAGGAAATATTGGAAAACCTGGTGGCGGAACTAATATTATTCGTGGTCACGATAATGTTCAAGGTGCAACAGATATGGGATGTTTAGCAGACACACTTCCTGCTTATTATGGCTTAGCTGAAGGTGCTTGGAAACATTTTTGCAATTTTTGGGGAGTTAGCTATGAAGATATGCAAAAACGCTTTGTAGATGATAGTGCAAATGGTGGCAAAAAATGGATGCACGAAAAAGGATTTAGTTTATCTCGCTGGTGGCAAGGTGTTAAAGGCGTAGTTCCTTATGGCACGGATACAACTCATTCAAATGCTCCTGTTAGAGTTCTTTGGGTTCAAGGAACTGGAATTACTTCTATGGCTCACACTGTTAAAATTCAAGAAGCACTTAAAAAACTTGATTTAATAGTAGTTGCTGAACCATTTGTAAATGAAGTTGCAGTTTTAGCAGATCGCCCTGATGGAATTTATATACTTCCTGCTTCAACTCAATTTGAAACAGAAGGGTATGTAACAGCTACAAATCGTTCTATGCAATGGAGAAGTCAAGTAGTAAAACCAATTTATGAAAGTAAAGAAGACCAAGAGATTATGTTTATGTTTGCTAAGAAATTTGGCTTTTATACAGAATATACTCGTGGTATGAAACTTGAACTTCAAAATCATAAATTAGTTCAGGTAATTCCTGATGATGTTGATGCGAAATGGCCTGATGATGCTACAAGAGAAATGAGTAATGGTTTATTATCAATTGGTCTTCGTGGTATTAGTGCAGAGCGTTTAAGAAAACATCAAGCAAATTGGGCTAATTTTGACCCTGATACTTTAATGGGTATTGGTGGAGATGTAAAAGGCGAATATTATGGCTTACCTTGGCCTGTATGGGATGCAAAACACCCTGGAACTGCTATTTTATGGAACCCAAATGTTCCTTATGAAAAAGGTGGAATGGGCTTTAGAAATAGATTTGGACTTGAGCATAATGGAGTTAGTCAGTTAGCTGATAATTCATTCACTCCTGTTGGTTCTAAGGTTAAAGGTGGTTATCCTGAAATTAAAAAAGATAATATTGAGCAAGTATTTGGTATTACATTAAGTGATGAAGAAAAAGAATTAATGGGTAATTCTTGGAGCACAGATATTTCAGGAATTATATTAGAAAAATGCCGTGAAAAAAGTGCTTGTTGCTTAGGAAATGCAAGAGCTAGAACTATAGTTTGGGAATTTAGCGACCAAATTCCAAAACATAGAGAGCCAGTGCATTCACCAAGATGGGATTTGGTGCAAAAATATCCAACATTTGACGACCAAACAACTCCAAATTTCCGTGTTACTACAATGTTTAAGAGCGAGCAACAAAAACAAGACTGGAGCAAGGATTTTCCTATTATCATTAGCTCAATGCGTTTAGTAAATCTAAGTGGTGCTGGTATGCTTGAGAGAACTAGTAAATATTTAGCTGATATTACACCTGAAATGTTTGCTAATGTTCATCCAGAGCTTGCAATGCAACACAATATTGGCGATGGAGAAATGATGTGGATACATAGCCCGCAAGGAACTAAGATTAAAGTAAAATGTATTCACAATAGAAGTGTAACTCCAGATAGAATTTGCTTACCTTACAACTTCGCTGGTGTTTTACAAGGAGTTGATTTAAGTCATAACTATCCAGAAGGCACTAAACCTTATACAATAGGCGAAATGTCAAATACGGTTACAAACTATGGTTTTGATCCAAATACACAAATTAGCGAATTTAACGCTGGACTTTGCAAGATAGAAAGGGCATAAAAATGGCTAGAATGAAGTTTTTTGTTGATAAAAATCGTTGTATTGGTTGTTTTGCTTGTCAAGTTGCGTGTTCAAGCGGACATGAAGTTCCTGTTGGTATTAAAAGAAGAAAAGTAATTACTTTAAATGATGGTATTGAAGGCAAAGAAGTGTCAATGACAATAGCATGTCAGCATTGCACTGACGCACCTTGTGCTCAAGTTTGCCCTGTTAAATGCTTTTATATTCGTGAAGATGGTATCGTATTACACGATAAAAAAGAATGTATTGGTTGTGGTTATTGCTTATATGCCTGTCCATTTGGTGCTCCACAATTTCCAAGAGATGGAGCATTTGGAATTAAAGGCGAAATGGATAAATGTACAATGTGTGCAGGAGGCCCTGAAGAGACAAATAGTGATGAAGAAAGAGAACTTTACGGACAAAATCGCATAAGCGAAGGAAGAGTGCCTATTTGTGCTGCTGTATGTGCTACAAATGCGCTTTTAGTTGGAGATGAGAGCGAAGTTTCTAATGTATATAGAAAGCGTGTTTTAACTAAAAATGCAAATGTTAATTTAAGTAATATGTTTATTTAATTTAAATTAGGAGAGATGATGGAATTTTTAATTTTTGTTGGAGTTTTACTAGCTTTAATCATAGTCATTTTAATAAAGTCTATAATTATAGTATCGCAAAGCGATATTGTAATAGTTGAGCGATTAGGTAAATTTCACAAAGAATTAAGCGGAGGATTTCATTTAATCTTTCCTTTTATTGATATGGTTAAATCAATAATTACTATTAAAGAGCAACTAATAGATATAGAAAAACAACAAGTTATTACAAAAGATAATGTAAATATTTTAGTTGATGGGATAGTTTTTCTAAAAGTAACAAATGGAAAAATGGCATTTTATAATGTTGAAAATTATAAAAAAGCTATATCAAATTTAGCTATGACAACTCTTAGGGGTGAGATTGGCGGTATGTATCTTGATGATACTTTAAGTAGTCGTGATAGTTTAAATAGTGCTTTACAAATTGCACTTGGAGATGCTGCTGATAACTGGGGTGTAAAAATTATGAGAGTAGAAATTTCTGAAATTTCAGTTCCTAGTGGCATAGAAGAAGCAATGAATTTACAAATGAAAGCTGAAAGAGAAAAAAGAGCTATAGAATTAAACGCTGAAGCACAAAAAGTAGCACTTATAAAAAATGCTGAAGCATTAAAGCAAGAGCAAGTTTTAAACGCTGAAGCAATAGAAAGAATGGCTGATGCTAAAAAATACGAACAAATTGCATTAGCTCAAGGTCAAAAAGAAGCTATGAATAACATAAATGAAGCAATGGCACAAAACATTAATGCAGCTGAATTTTTATTAGCTAAAGGCAGAGTAGAAGCATTTTTAGCTTTAGCAAAAAGTGAAAATAAAGATAAAATATTAGTCCCTTATGAAAGCACTGAATTAATAGGAGCTTTAAGTGTATTAAAAGAATTTGTAGGCAAAAAATGAGTAGCCTATATTTACTTTGTATAGGAATATTTTTAGGAATTTTAGAATTATTAGTCGGTAGTTTTTATATAATATTTTTTGCTATAGGATTTATTATTGTCGGTGCAATTAATTTAATAAAGCCATTAGATTTAGAATTACAAATAATATTAATTGCTGTTATATCTCTTGTTTTACTTATAATTTTTAAATTTTTTGTTAAAACTAAAAAAGTAGAGAATTATGACGATGATTTTTTAAATACTCAAGGCGAAGGCGTTGTTAAAAATGGTATGATTTATTATAAAGGTTCATTTTGGCAAACAACTGATAATTTAACCTTAAGAGAAGGTGAAATTGTAAAAATTGAAAAAATCCACAACAATAAAGTAAAAATCAAACAAGATTAATTTTTATAACTTTCAATAATATTTTTTAATTTATAAAATACAACCACAAACAATAATATTACATAACTTAAACCATAAATGCTACATAAATTACATAATAATGCAAATTGAAATTCTATGTTTGATTATTTTTTATAATCAAACATAATTTAAGTTATATTTAATTTATACAAATTATCTTCCAAGAGATAGAGCATTTGGAATTAAAGGTGAAATGGATAAATGTACAAAGTATGCTGTTGTATGTACTATAAATGCACTTATAGCTGGAGATGAGAGCGAATTTTAATTTATATAGAAAGCGTGTTTTAACTAAAAATACAAATATAAATCTAAGCAATATGTTTATTTAAGCTTTAGCCCCTTTTTTAGCACTGATTCCTATTTTAAATTCTTTAAATTTTATTTAATTTATAACCAATAAAAACCCTAAATTAAAAGTATTAAACATATTAATCAAAGTAATA
>NZ_JAHCZE010000076.1:0-5769 GCF_018501205.1 Campylobacter sp. 2018MI01
ACTTTGATGATAAATTACCTAAAGATTATGATTTAGATAAACTTCGCTTTAGTGCATATAATCGCACATTTTTAATAAGTGGGATAAATGAAATTGAAACACTTAAAAGAATGCATAGCATACTTAAAAAGGCTTATCAAAACGGCACAAGCTTTAAAGATTGCGTAAAAGAGCTAGAAAACATTAGTGGACTTCATAAACACCATTTAAAAGTTATCTTTAATCAAAACCTAAGATAAGTATATGGTTTAGCAAGATTTAAAAAAATAACTTATAAGCGATAAGCGTGGCAATTATGGATAATAGGGTTAGAGTTGCCCTTAAAGTCTTTCACGGGCTTATTTTACCTAAGGAGCATTCTTTTTGGCGCCTAATGGCTGGGGTTGTAGGTGTAAAGTCCAAGCATTAAGTGAAGATGAAGCAATTACACTAGGCTATACAGGAAAAAAAGCACCGCTTTTAAATATCCCTGATGATGGCTTTAAAAATGGTATAAAATCATACGAGCAAAAAATCCAAAACTTAACAGAGTATTTAAACGAGCAAGTAAAAGGCTTACCTCACGAGGTACATAAAGCAGTTAATACTAGGATAAAAGAAAACTTAATGCAAATAAGAGAAGTTAGAAACAATTATAACACTATAAAAAAGGTATTTAATGATAATAAAGAGCAAAACTATAAAGGAAAACTTTTAAAAGTAGGTAATTGTGATATTTTAGGACAAGACTTGCCATTATTTGTAAGCTTGGAAAATGTTTTTACTCATAAGCACATAAAACATATAACAGCTTATGATTATGCAATGATACCGCAAATGTTAAAAAACATTAAAAGTAAAACACTTTCAAAAGCACATTCACAGGCTGAAGTAGTAGTTAGTCATTTAGGCACTTATTATCGCTTAGCTATTAAAAAGACTAGCAAGAATGAAGCTATTGTTACATCTATTACACAGGAAAGAAAGTGGGAATAAATGGTGGCGTTTGGGGAACCAACGAATAAACGGCATTGGCTAATGCTTAAGGCTTTCTGCAAAGTAGCGATATCAGTGCAGTTTAACCCCTTTACCCGAGTTAGTAGCCATCTAACTCATCGCAGGGGCATTATAAATAAACAATATTAAGGAGAGCTTAATGGATGTGCAGTTTGGCTTAGGGCTAAAGTTAGCCTTAGGCGGATTTGATAAGCTAAAGACCCAACAAGAAAGATTAGAAAAGCTAGGTAAAATTGCAAAGCTTAGCACTGATAAAATGAATAATCTAACAAAAAGCATAAATAAGCTTAGTGATTTAGACATAAAAGCAGGTCTTGCAAAAAAGCAATAATAAAAATTTTGGTAATTATAGGTTTTTATTTTTCTATTTAAATTTTATTAGAATTGGGCTTATAATAAAAAATTACGATAAGTTTTTTATTTTTGTTTTTAAGTTTCAAACCGTGTTGTGGTAGAATTAGGTTTGCAATCTGTTTTTATGTTTAATAGTGTTGATAGAGTAAGGTTTCAAACCGTGTTGTGATAGAATTAGGTTTGCAATTTACTTTTATAAAGTCAGTTTTTCCATTTATATCTTCGTTTCAAACCGTGTTGTGATAGAATTAGGTTTGCAATAGCAAGGAAAACTTGCTTATATATCAAGTATTTGAGAGTTTTTAAAAAGTAGTGATTTTTCCACTTTTAAAATTCTTTCAAATTTTAGTACTTTAGTGGAAAAATTAAACCTATGTTTAGTTTGTATCACTAAAATTAAAAAGCAAATCTAATTCTATCACAACGAGCGTTTGAAATCATAAGTAGGTAGAAATACCGAAAAGTTAGTAAAAAATCAAGCTCTAGTATCTTTGCTTTTGCAAAGCTCTGTAACCTTGATAGGGAGAGATGATACTCTCCCATTTTTATAGATTATCTAAAATATTATTTGTTGCTTTTGTATATTATATATTTTCAAACTAATTGTGATAGATTGTAAATAATTTAATACTTAACAATTATTATTTTAATTTATATTTATATTATCCTTATATAATATAAATTAAAATCATATAAGGAGTAATGATGTATGATAAACAAATTCTTTCTTTAAACTTTGATACAGGTGCCAAATATTATGGATTTTATGGAGTTGGAATAAGTGCAAGTAGGATTTTTAATCCTGTTACAAGAGAACTAAATAAACCACTTTCTTCAACTTTTGTAGTAGATAAAATAAATTTTAAAGTTGATGAAAGAACCACTAAAAGACACACAAGAAGAAACCATAATAGAAAAGATTTTGTAGTAAGAGCCTTTAAAGAGTTGGCCTCATATATATTTAACGAAGATTTTAAAACTTTAGATAAGTATATCCAAACTCGTATTTTAGAATTATTTTATGGGCTTTTTAAACATCGTGGGTTTAACTATGTAAATACTCCAAATATAGACAACATAAATGAAGAAAATCAAGAAAAATTAATCGAAACTATCTTCATAGGTGCTAAAAATAAAAAAGATATAGATGATGTTATAAATAGTCAAATAGACAAAGTTTTAGATGATAAAGATTATGATATTTTACAAGATTTAAAAGAGCAAAAAAGGTTAGTTGTAAAAGCAAATTTGCAAAAACAAGAAGATGGTTTTGATAGCAAACAATTGCAAAACTATATAGACGCGGTTATAAAAGAGCTTGAAAATACCAATAATAAGCACAGAAAAAGATATCAAAATGATATAAAGGATTTGTTAAATCGTTTTGAAGATATTCAAGGCAATGCTGATAAACTAAATTTGAAAAACATTAAAAAAGAATTCAAAACAGGATTTTCAGAAATTAAAAATCTTTATGATTTTTTAAATATTTCTAAAGATGAGCTTTATAATATCATTTGTAATCTTTCAAATTTTCAAACGAGAGTTTTTAGGCAGTATTTTAATGGTAAATCTAACGCTACTTATGATGACAAAAAGCTATATAAAGCGATAAAAGATAACATAAATTATATCCCATACAAAAGTGATGATGAGTTAAAAAACAAGAAATATATGTTAGAGCTTTTAGGCGAAAAATATCAAAATGGTAAAGCTTTAGATTTTTTAAAAACTTGTGATCCTACAAGAAGTATCACCCCTTATGAGAGTTTAGTTAATAAACAAGGTCAAATTTGCAATGCCTTAGTATTAAAAAAAGAAGCTTTAGAACACAATAATCTAGAAAATATATTTGAAACCATTTTAAACGATGGTATTTTTAGTGGTCTAAAAAGCGATAAAGAACAAAAAATAGAGATTTTAACACAAAGGTATTTGGATATTTCTAAAGAATATTTACCAAAGGGTAGTTTGTTATATCCAAGGTATTTACATTTAGGAAAAACAGCTTTAAAACAATTAAAAGATGAGTTAAATGATGATAAAAAATCAATTTTAAATATGATTAAAAATGGATTTAAACAACTTGGTTTAAATGATAAAGATTATGAAAATTTGCAAAAATTTGTAAAAGAATACTATAAAGAAATAGAACTTGCTAAAAATGGTATCATTTTAAACGATAAGCTATCTGTTTGTACTTGCAAAACTCCACATAAAATAAATATGATTTTACAAGATTTAAATGCATTGCTAGGGTATGAATTTTTTAAAGATAAAAATAGTGTTGAAGATTTTAAAGACCATATAAAAAAGCAAAAAATTGAAAAAGATTTAGTAGAAATCAATAAAATTTATCAATCAAATTCAAATAGCTTTTGGTATAAAGTAGAAAAAACTTTAAGTAAAGAAAAAATATTATTAAGTGATGATGAGTTTGATAAAATTCAAAAAAATGATGAGATTTTTCAAAAAATCATTAAGCATTTTGAGTTAGCAAATGAGCTTTATGTAAAGCTTCAAACATACGAAATTTATGGAAAATTTAATTTTATCTTACAAATTTTTAATATTTTATTAAAACCTAGAAGTGGTTTTGCAAATTATTGCAAAGAGCATTCAAAAGAAGTTATGTTTAGGTTAAATGGTTCTAAAGTAGCGATTTGTCAAACACTTAGTAAAAACTCAGCTAGAGAGTTTAATGGTGGGGTTGAAAAACTACTTGATATAGTATCTTATAATATAGTTGAGTATTTATCTAGTAAGGGCATTGATTTTTCTAAATTTGATGAAATTCATATAAATACAGAACAAAATAAGTTTTTGTTTGAACAAGAGTTAAAAGATATGGTAAAAACGAGTAGAAATTCGGATAGTACAAATAAAAACGATGAAAAGCTTGTATGTGCTTATGAAGGAGTTGAGTTTATCAAAGAACAAGGAGAGTATGACCATATAATCCCTAGAAGTTCATCTCGTGGTGAGTTTAACCAGGAAGCAAACTTGATTTTAGTAAGCAGCAATGGAAACCAAAAGAAAAAAGATAATTATAAAAAGCTTGATGATTTAAGTGATGAGTACTTAAAAGGTATTTATGAAGAGATAAATTTAATAATCACTCCTAAAGATGATAAAAAAAGCAAAAAAGTAGAAACTACAAAAAAAGACCTAATAAATGAAAGTAATTTCAAAAAATTTATAAAAAACAATATGCCAAAAATGAGCGAGTATAGGAGCTATCATTCACTAAGTAGATTAGAGCAAATCGCATTTAGACATGCGTTATTTTTAGATGGTGTGAGTGGTTATCAAGATGTGTTTGATAAAGCGTTAGAATTATTGAAAATGTCAAAAGTATCAAGCCTTGTAAATGGCGTGCAAAAGCGTTTTGTAAATATTTTGCATAAAAAAATCAAAAGAAAAATTATAGAAAAGAATTTAAAAAACATTTTAAATAGCGATGAATTTTTAGATTTTTTACAAAAGATAAAAGATTTTACAAAAACAAGCAATCATTTTCCTAAAAACAAAAGAGAATTTATACTAAACATTATATGCAATGATGAGTATCTACACGAGCTTTTTACAAGACCAAGAAAATGGAGTAAAAACTCTAAAAACCATGAATTTATAAGTGAAGATATAAGAAATAGCCTAATAATTTTATATAGTTATATAAAAAATACTTATTTAAAAATAGGTTTTGAAACAAATAGCATTAGCTCAAAAACAATCAGCGACACTAGAAAAGCATTTACTGCTAAATTAATAAACGAAAATCAAAAAGAGCAGTTTGTAAAGCTTAATAAACTTAAAACTCAAGATGAGCTAAGCCATACTATTGATGCTAGTTTGGTGTTTTATCATACATACAAAAAATATGATTTTTTAAGTGATGTGTTTAATGATGATTGTGAAATAATAAGACTTAATTCTAAATCATATGAAGAATTAAAGCCCAAAAATCAAGAAAGCAGAGTTGGACTATTTAAAGAAAGCATATATTCTTTAAGTTTTGATGAAATTTATACCACTAAAAACGAAACCGAATTAGATTTTTTAAGTAGTATTGATATAAGTGATATTAAAAACTATAAGTTTAATCAGCATTCAAAAAATCTAATTGATTTGTCAAAAGATACCACAAGCGTAGTTTTTGCAAAAGTCAAAGGTAAAAAATACTATATTTATAAAGATTCGAATGGCAAATTTAAGTATGTAGAAAATGATAAAAAAGTAGATGAGACTAAGCAAATTTTTATAGATACTAATTTAATGCTTGATATTTATTTTGCAAAATTTAAAGCAAAAAATACAGACTTTTTTAAAAATAAAACTTTAGAAAAAGTATTTAAGCAATTATCAGCTCATGGCAGGGAAGAGATAGATAAATTGTTTTTTGATGGTGTTAGGTTTAAA
>NZ_JAHCZE010000077.1:0-5335 GCF_018501205.1 Campylobacter sp. 2018MI01
ATTTGATAATCATATTAATTATAAAGCAGATTTTTCATATAGCAATTTTTATAGAAGAGAAGGTAGCACGTTAAATAGATTTCATTTTTATGTTCCAATTGAGTTTAATAAAAGCTTATTTAATGATTATATTAACTTTGTTTTAAATGAAGAATTTGAATTAGGACTTAACTTTTATAATAATTATAGTAGAAGAGATGATTATAATTTTAATTCTACTCATAGTGCTTTTATATATACTAATTTATTTAGAAAGTATGATTATATATTGCATAATATTAATTTTGGTTTTGGTGCTAGTCTTAGGACTGGTTCAAAAGAAATAGAAAATGAATTTTTCATACCAAATACTTATGATGATTTAACCTTTAATATTGAGTTATCTCAAATAATTTTTAGCGATAATGATAAAAAACTTAAGCATTCTTTAACGCTTAGGACAGAAGATTCTAAGTTTAATATTTTAAGCAATCAGTTTAAGTATTATTTTAATAATAATTTTAATATTAATAATACTACGGAGTATTCGTTTAAAAATTCTAATATTGATAGATTTTTTATAGAAGGCGTATATACAACCCAGCCATTTAAAATAAGTTCTGGATTTTATTATAATAAAATTGATGAGCTTCTTGTGAAAAATAAGCCTTATGATAGATTTTTAACTAGTAAATTTCAATATGAATTTATGCCTTATAATATAATATATTCTCAAGCTTGGTTTAATTTAAATAGCAAGAAATTTGAAAACTATAGTATAGGTTTTACTCATAAAAAAAGATGTATAAATTATTCTTTAGAATTTAAAGAAAGCACAACAGCTAAACTTACTCAAATGGGTGTAAAATCTGTAAGAGATAGGGGGGTTTATTTGAAATTCAATCTTTATCCAATAGGCGGTGTAAGATATAATTTTGCTTTAAGAGGTGATGATACTTATGATTTTTGACAATCCTTTACAAGCTGCTAATAAATTTAGTGAAAAATTATTGCAATATAAAGAATTAGAAGGACATATAATTATAGGAAATAGTATTAAAAATATTCCTTTTATTGAGACTATTGCAAGTGAACTTAATTTATATTATGATATGCTTTTTAACAAAGGCATATATGCCCCAAATAATGAATGTCAGATAGCAAAAATTAGTGAAACAAGAGATATAGTATGTATTCAAGAATTAATTGAAGCTTTTTCTATAACTCAAGAATATATTTTATCAATGAGCACTGTGCTTTATGATGAATCAATTATGGGTAAAATTGCAAAATATAGAAAGTCTTTACCACTTAGCAATCTTAAAGGTAAGGATATTTTATTGTTAGACCAAGGTTCAAACAGCGGTTTAACTATTAATGTATGTCATAAAAGTTTATTGGGTTTAGGCGTTAGAAGTATAAAATATGCAAGTGCTTTAGTAGCTGCTGATGCTTATAATTATTATAATGATTTATTTGATAAAGTTTATTATTTAGAAAAAATAGAACATTTTATAGATAAAGATTATTACTACAAGCAACCACTTGAAATATCAAGTGAATATGCGTGTGAGATTTTAGAAACGAGCAATTATTATTTGCCATATCAAAAGGAGATAAATGAAAAAAATAATTAAGATTAACGATAAAGAATTAGTATTTGAACTTGATTTAGTTGCCAAACAAGCAAATGCAAGTGTTTTAATGACTTGTGGTAAAACGGTTATGTTAGCAAGTGTTGCTAGAGAAGATGAGTGTGTTAGTGAAGATTTTTTACCATTGACCGTTAGCTATGTAGAAAAAACTTATGCAGCAGGTAAAATTCCAGGCGGTTTTGTGAAAAGAGAAACAAAACCAAGTGATTATGAGACTTTAACTTCAAGAATAATTGATAGAACATTACGCCCATTATTTCCTAAGGGTTATTTACACCCAACTCATATCGTTGTTATGCTTCTTTCAGTTGAAGAAAATGTGGATATTCAGCCACTTGCACTTTATGCAGCAAGTGCGGCTTTATTTTTAAGTGATATTGAAATTGTATATCCAGCAGTTGGGGTTAGGGTTGCTAAGGATGAAAATGGTTTTGTTCTAAATCCTGATTTAAATTCTTTAGAACTTTCAAGTCTTGATTTGTTTGTAAGTGGTCTTAAAGATGAATTATTAATGATAGAAATGAAAGCAAATGAGACTAATAATTCAATGAATGAGATGAGTGAGAGTGAATTATTACAAGCTTTAGAATTTGCAAAAGGTAGTATTTTAAATATAAGTAATGATTTTTATAATACTTTTAAAGAATATAAAAAATCTTATGAGTTTAACTATAAAGCTGATAGTGAAAATCTAGCAGTATATGAATATTTAGAAAAAAACTATTTAGAAGATATAAAATTTGCAATTAATAAAATGGCTAAAAGCGAAAGGGCAAGTGAGCTTAAAGCTATTGCAAAAAAAGTTGTTTTAGATGAAGAATTTATAAATAATAATTGGAGTGAAGCTGAACTTGATTATGAATTAAATCGTATTAAAAAACATATAGTAAGAAAGCAAATCTTAAAAGAAAGAAGAAGAGCTGATGGGAGAGCTTTAGATGAGGTTCGTCCTATTAGTATATTGACTAATATTTTACCAAATGCGCACGGCTCTTGTTTATTTACAAGGGGTCAAACTCAAGCATTAGTGGTTTGCACTTTAGGTAGTGACAATGACGCTCAAGCAATTGAATTATTAAATAATAAATCAACTACCTATGAAAGATTTATGTTTAATTATAATTTTCCTGGTTTTTGTGTAGGCGAAGCAAGTCCTTTAAAAGCACCTTCAAGAAGAGAATTAGGACACGGAAATCTAGCAAAAAGAGCTTTAAGTTCTTCAGTTAGTAAAGATTATGCTCATACTATTAGAATAGTTTCAGAAATATTAGAAAGTAATGGAAGTAGCTCAATGGCTAGTGTTTGTGGTGGCTCATTAGCTCTTCGTGCTGCAGCAGTGCCTAGTAAAAAACTAGTAGCTGGAGTTGCTATGGGACTTATAATTGAAGATAATGAATATGCTGTATTAACTGATATTATGGGCTTAGAAGATCACGATGGGGATATGGATTTTAAAGTAGCAGGTAGTGTTGATGGAATAACTGCTATGCAAATGGATATAAAATTAGGTGGGGTTAGCACTGAAATATTAACACAAGCTTTAGAAGCTGCTAGAAAAGGAAGAATTCATATTCTTAATTTAATGGAAGAAGCAAATTCTAAGATTGTTATTAATGAAGAAATTTTACCTAAATTAGAAATATTTAGCGTAAGTGCTAATGATATTCCAGAAATTATTGGTCAAGGTGGTAAAACTATTAAAGAAATCATAGATAAATTTGGCGTTAGCATAGATTTAGATAGAGATAAAAATGAAGTAAAAATTAGTGGAAAATTAGTAAAAGAAGCTAAAGAATATATATTAAATGAAGTGTTAAAACCAAAATCTAAAGGCAAAAAACAAGCTCCTAAAGTAGAATTTGAAATAGGAACTAGATTTAGTGGTGTTGTTAAAAAAGTAGCTAATTTTGGAGTATTTGTAACCTTACAAGACGGCATTGATGGATTATTACATTCTAATAAAATTAAGGGTAAAAGCTTTAATGAGGGCGAAACGCTAGAAGTAATAGTTAGTGAAATTAAAGATGGAAAAGTAGGACTTAGTTTAGCAGATGAATGATTTATTTGATGGGATATTATTAGGACTTGGAGTTTGCGTTCCTTTTGGTCCTGTTAATATTCTAATTTTAAGTTATGCACTAAAATCTTTTAAGAATGCTTTTGCTTTAGGTTTTGGTGCTTTTGTCGCTGATTTACTTTATTTATCATTATTAAGCTTTAGCGTTTTAGAATTTATTAAAAATGATTTATTTTTAAATATTTTAAGTATTTTTGGCTTTATATTTTTAAGTTATTTAGCATTTTTAATGCTAAAGCCAGTAAAAGATATAAATCTTCATAAGAATTTAGAAAATACAAATATATTTAGTAATTTTATTAAAGGATTTTTACTAAATCTAGCAAATCCTTATGTAATCACATTTTGGCTTAGCGTTGCAACTATGCTAAGCACTAAACAAAATCCTATATATTTATTTTTAGGACTTAGCGTTAGCATACTTATTTGGATATTTTCGCTTTCGTTTTTTGTATATAAATATACAAATTTATTTAGTCTAAAAGTGCTAAAGATTATTAATATAATTTCTGCTTTTATTTTAGAATATTTTGCAATTATGCTTGTTTTAAGGAGATTTTATGACTTTTAAGGAATGTTTGGATAATAGATTTTCTTGTAGAGATTTTATTGACTATGAATTAAGTAAAGATGAATTAATTAATATAGTAGAACTTGCAAAATTAAGCCCTAGTGCAACAAATATGCAACCAGCAAAACTAAGCTTTTTTAGCGGTAAAAGCCTTGCTAAATTAAGTGATGATTTATTAAATGCTGTAAAAAATAACTTAAAAAGTCAAGATATAAAATTATATCCTGATATTTGGTTTGAACCTTATAAGAGCAGAAGATTTCAGACAGGAATTAGGCTTTATGAAGCACTTAATATAAAGCGAGATGAGAAAGAAAAAAGGTTAGAGCAATGGCATAAGAATTTTAAATTCTTTAATGCTAAAAATCTAGCAATTTTACATATTGATAATGGTTTAAACGAAGGTTCTTTGTTAGATTGTGGTATTTTTCTAGCTAATTTTTTAAATGCGGCTACATATTTAGGATTTAGCACTTGTGTTTTAGGTAGTATTACTGAATATTGCGATACTATTAGAGAAAATGGGGTTGAAGGCAAAATTATATGTGGCATTGCAATAGGTAAAAAAAGTAGCGATAATGTAAATAATTTTAAAACTATTAGAGCAAGTAACGAAGAAATAATTAAATTTATTTAAAGGAGAAAAAATGAGTGTTACAATGGATTTTTGTATTTTTTCTATGAGCGATGATAGTAAAAGTGAAGAAATAGCACCAATTATTGAGTATTTAAGAAAGAAAAATATAAAACACAAATTAGGTGCAATGGGAACTAGCGTAGAAACTGATGATTTAAAAAGTGCTTTAAAAATTTTAAATAAAGCAAATAAATTAATTAATAAAGATAGAGTTTATTTAGTAGCCAAATTTGACATTCACAAAAGTAGAAATGATAATCTAAAATATAAGGTAAAATCGGTTAAAAAGCGTCTAAAAGATAAAGAATAAAATCTTTATGCTATGTTATAATTGCTCTAAGCCTACATTTAAGATTTTTTGTAAAACTTGTGAAAAAGAATTTAAATTACTTGAATGTAAAAGAAGAATTTTAGAT
>NZ_JAHCZE010000078.1:0-5262 GCF_018501205.1 Campylobacter sp. 2018MI01
GAGGATTTGCCGTAGTAGCTGATGAAGTAAGAAGCCTAGCAGAAAGAACTCAAAAAAGCCTTAGTGAAATAAATGCAACAATAAGCGTTATAGTTCAAGGTATTAAAGATGCAAGCGAGCAAATGAGCACTAATTCAGCAGAGATTAGTAAATTAACTCAAGTAGCAAGTAATACCCAAGATACAATTAATGAAATGGGGAAAGTAATGAGTGAAGCTGTAAAAATTAGTGAAGCAACTGTAAATGATTATATAAGCACAAGTAAAGATATGAGCGAGATATTAAGTGGAGTAAATAATATGAATACTATCACTAATGAAAACGCAAGAAGTGTAGAAGAAATAGCAGGAGCAGCAAATCATCTAAGTGAGATGACAGAACAACTAAACAAAAAGCTAAATGAATTTAGAACTTGATTTATTAGCTTAAAAATAAACTTATTATTAGGAATTAGTATGCTAGTTCCTAATAATATTTTAAAATATTTAAATAATTTAAACTCACTCTAGTTTTTCTACTTTATATTTTTTGCTTAATCGTATTTGTTTTGTATTATTATGTTATATCGTTACTTTCTAGCATTATTGTGATAGAATTAGGTTTGAAATAAAGCTTAATGATGAAATTATTTATTAATTAGACAGTTTCAAACCGTGTTGTGGTAGAATTAGGTTTGCAATTTCACAAGCCACATCAATTGCATTTCCTAAGTTACTGTTTCAAACCGTGTTGTGATAGAATTAGGTTTGCAATTATTTAAACGCAGATATTAATTTAGTTTCAAATATGCTGTTTCAAACCGTGTTGTGGTAGAATTAGGTTTGCAATATGAGGACGCTTTATTTTACCTTGACCCACCTTATGTGTTTCAAACCGTGTTGTGGTAGAATTAGGTTTGCAATATTAACTCTAAAGCAAAAGCAAAACGGCGAGCTTAAGTTTCAAACCGTGTTGTGGTAGAATTAGGTTTGCAATAAAAGCTCATTATCATTTAATTTTTTGTTGGGATAAGTTTCAAACCGTGTTGTGGTAGAATTAGGTTTGCAATGAAAAAACAATTGATAGGGCGTTTCGTTGTGGGTGTGTTTCAAACCGTGTTGTGGTAGAATTAGGTTTGCAATAATTTTGGGTGGAAATTTAAGTTCTCAAGTTGAAGGGTTTCAAACCGTGTTGTGGTAGAATTAGGTTTGCAATTATATCTCTTTATCAGTATTTTTTAATGGTTCTTGTAAGTTTCAAACCGTGTTGTGATAGAATTAGGTTTGCAATAAAATGTGATTTGATTACCTGTTATGGTGACAGCAGTTTCAAACCGTGTTGTGATAGAATTAGGTTTGCAATCAAATATTGTAAAGTTTTTGAGCCACATAAGAAGTTGTTTCAAACCGTGTTGTGATAGAATTAGGTTTGCAATGATAGACCAAATCGAAACAAGAGCACCAATGACAAGTTTCAAACCGTGTTGTGATAGAATTAGGTTTGCAATAAAACCGATAAATTAACATTAGGGCAAAAGCAGAAGTTTCAAACCGTGTTGTGATAGAATTAGGTTTGCAATGTAAAAGCCCTTAAACTCATTGAATTAAAATTAATTGTTTCAAACCGTGTTGTGATAGAATTAGGTTTGCAATAACAAAATTTTAGGTGCTACTGCTCTAACTGCTTTAAGTTTCAAACCGTGTTGTGATAGAATTAGGTTTGCAATGCCACACAAAAAGCTTGGAGTTCCGCATCTTCATAGTTTCAAACCGTGTTGTGATAGAATTAGGTTTGCAATGAAGATTTACAATGAGCCGTTTTTTAGTTCCTTTAGTTTCAAACCGTGTTGTGATAGAATTAGGTTTGCAATTGAATAAAATAGAACAAAATGTTTTAAAAATGTATTTGTTTCAAACCGTGTTGTGATAGAATTAGGTTTGCAATGCAATGGAAATTATCAGTGAAAGTGTAGAAATTGTGTTTCAAACCGTGTTGTGATAGAATTAGGTTTGCAATATAGCTAACATACCTGCGTCAACATCTGAATTGCAGTTTCAAACCGTGTTGTGATAGAATTAGGTTTGCAATAGCAAGGAAAACTTGCTTATATATCAAGTATTTGAGAGTTTTTAAAAAGTAGTGATTTTTCCACTTTGAAAATTCTTTCAAATTTTAGTACTTTAGTGGAAAAATTAAACCTATGTTTAGTTTGTATCACTAAAATTAAAAAGCAAATCTAATTCTATCACAACGAGCGTTTGAAATCATAAGTAGGTAGAAATACCGAAAAGTTAGTAAAATATCGGGCAACTGGCTTAGCCACCCCGATAAACTTTAACACAAACATACTAAATTTATTCCCTATCATCACAATAGTTAAAAAATTCACATTGATTACAAGCATTAAGACTAGCGCTACTATTTGGAAAAACTCCATTATCTAAAAGATTTTTCATATCTTTTACAACTCTTTCAAGCCTAGCAAAATCATTCGGAAAAATATTAAAAACCTTATGTTTTAGATGATTTGATGAGCATAAAATCACTCTTTTGCAAGGCTTAGCATAAGTTTTACTAGCCATTTTTGCGTATGCTAGTAGTTGCATTTTCGCCCCGTTACTAAGATTTAGATTATCACTTTGTTTAAACTCAAGCACCATCACCTCATCAACCCCAACAAAGAGCATATCACAAACCCCACACAGCTCATCATCTTCTAAATATTGATTTTTATAGGCTTTATATTCGCTTAGCCCAAGTTTAGCAAATGTGCGACTTTTGAAAAGCTCGTCTTGCTTTTTATGAAAATCATTACCAAAATATACATGCTTAGGATACTTTGGTGTAATATCGCAAAAATTATAAAAATAAAATATCCTAGGACAAAACACAAACTGCCTAATCAAACTCGCCTTCAAAAGTTCCATGAAATTCCTATTTCAAATTATTTAAAATTCTCATTGTTTTGGTTAAAATATACACAAGTTACTAAATACTATCAAAACTAAGTTGCTCTAAATCAGCCTTTTTATAACCGTGCGTATAGTCTAAATCTATCTTGCACCTACACAAAAACGCCTTATCTCCATCACCACAAAACTTTTTAAAAAGCTCTTTTACCACCTTTATCTCACTTTTGCTAAGCTCTCCATAAAAGACTGATTTTTGGATATTTAAAAGCCCTAAGTCTTTTAACTCTTCAAAAAGTTTTGTTCGTGATTTGTTATCTTCTATATCGTAGCTTACAATATACACACTCACCACCTAAACACATAAGAATGATAATTATTAGCACCACACAAAAACCCACTAAGCTTATAAACTTGCCTTTGTATGATGCTTTCAAGACTTAGCTTTGAGTGATTATATGGCAACTTTTTAGCAAGTGAGCTAAAAATCTCATTTGAAATTAGCTTTTTACACTCATTAAAATCGCCCTTTAGCTGATGCCTTAGTTTGATGATATTTCTATCAACTAAAAAACTTCTATACTCCTCCATAATGTCCAAAACTAACGATGGCTTAGCACTTCTTAAGCTATGAAGCATCCCAAAATATGGGTTTAACCCTGCGTTTATCACGCTTTTATAAATTATGTTTAAAAGTATTGCGTAGCCGTAATTTAGGGCTTTATTTACATTATCATCTGCAAATCTGCCCGTGCGATTTACAAACTCATCCCCTAAAAGCCTTGTTTGTTTAAGATAATCAAAATAAACTTTTGCCGCACTTCCTTCAATGCCAAAAATGCTATCTTTTGTCATTTTATAAGTTTTTAGCTCGTTAATAAATGTTTTTAATTGCTCGGTGGTTTTTTGTTTTAGCAAATCATCTTGCAAATACCTTGAAAAGTATAAAATCGTGGAGCGTTGGTTTTTGATTTTACCTATGATTAGCTCTTTTGCTAAGGCTAGGTCTTTGCCGTTTTGTTCGCTTAAAATCTGATGTTTTATCACATTTACGCTTTTATGCTCGTGTAAAGTGTGTAAAGCTAAATGAGATTTAAAATCATTAAAAAATATCTTAACCCCACGCACTCCACAAGCATAGGCTAAGTCACTACTTAGTCCTACACCACGAGATTTTATACTTATGGTTTTTAGGTTTTTAAGTGGATATTCTTTAATTAACTCTCCATCTTTTTTAACTACTAATCTAGCCGATTTAAGCCCTAAATACACCCCGTAAGAATTCACTACGAAATGTTTTAGCACTCTAAACCTTTGTAAATATTTTTTATATTTTTTACATTGCTTGAAAAATTTCCACTTGTGATAAACGATATTTTTAACACATTTTCACTATTTTCCAAAACATCTCTTTTTCTATATGTTTTAGTGTCAAAATTTTCTAACTCTTCTTTGTGTTTTATAATTTCATATTTAAAAAGTTCTGATTTTTTCTTACCATTTTCAGCAATTCCACCAAAACCAAAAGATTTATTAAATAAAATATTTTTACACAAATAAAAAAAGTCATAGTTGATTTTGTTATCTACAATTAAATTTAATTTATTTGTGGAATTAATATTATCAAAATTAATTTCATCGCAATTTATTGTTTTTAAAAAAATATTTGCATTAATTTTATCAATCTCTAAAACAATATTTGAGCGTGTTTTCTCTTGATATAAAATTTCTATACTTTTAAAAGGTATAACATCTATGTTTTTAATTTCTTTTATATCACAAATCCTATACTTTGCAAAACCAGCTTTAAATTGTTTGTGATTGTTAAGAAAATCAATAACCACTAAAATATCTTTTAAGTCTTTTGGTAAAACATTCAAGTTAAAAAACGGAACTGATATAACAGAATTTGTCTTTGTGTTTGTATATGGCAAGGCTTTTACTCCACTAGATGAATTAGTCCACATACCATCAAAGCCACCATTTCTACGAATTATCATATTTGATGAATTTTTAACCTTTAAAGAATAAATCATTTTTTTAAAATCTCTAAGTTTCCTACCTTTAACATTAAAAAATTCATTATAAGTTTTAAACAATTTGTCTTTATTTAAACTCACTTTACTATGATACTTCACTGCAAATTCTTTTTTAATTTCATATAAATTTTTATCTTTATTTACAATATAAAATCTTTTTAGTTGTAGAGCTTTAGTAACTTTATCATACTCTTTTTCGCTTAGTTGAAAAATATTATACCACTCATCATATTTAGTATAAAATTTTTGTTTTATAATATTTAAAATCTCTTCTTCGCTATCCTTTTTATTATTTTATAAAAACTTTAGTGATTTTTCTAAGATTTCTTCTCTTA
>NZ_JAHCZE010000079.1:0-5262 GCF_018501205.1 Campylobacter sp. 2018MI01
ATTTAATTCTTCTAAAAAGTCTTTAGTAAAATCTATAAAATCATCTAATTTATTATTTTTAACCAATTCATTTATTTTATCTTCACCTATTATATTTATTAGATTAATTTCTATATTTAAAGAATTTAAGATTTTTTTCTCATCTTCACTAAGCTTACTATAATCATCGTTATTTATTTTTATAAGAGCATTAGCTAAATCGCTTTGTCTTTTGATATCTTCTTGAGTTGCTTTAGCAATACTTTGTTGCAATTTATTTTTATCAATATTATTCATAATTATTTCTACTACATAATTAATCCCAGCTACTCCGTTTTTCTCCAGACCTGTTATTGCTAAATCATAATTTTTATCATCTTGAATATAATAATTCATCATATTACTAATACTTGTATAGTTTTGCAATTCTCCTAAAAGCTCCAGACAATCTATATCAGTTTTACTAATATTAGTAAAAACATTGCTATTTGGAAATTGAAGTTTTATATCTAACATTTCAGTTTTATTTAAAACACCATTTTTATTAATATCTGCATTTAAATAGTTTTGCTTAAAAGCAACATAATTAAACCAAGAACCAACATAAGAAGCAGCGTCTTTTTGCAAAATCAATTTATCATCAAAATATTTAAAATTATCTTCATTAAAAAATTCTTGTAATTTTTCACGATTTTTATTGCTTAAATCAAATCCTATTGTTTTTTGATTAAAAGAAAAATAAGTATTGTAAAAATCATTTTTATTAGTTTTATACTCGGTATTATATATACTTTTTACATCAGTAGCCTTTACTTGCTCTGCTTGATTAAAAACAACTTGGTTTAAAGCTCTAATATCTTTACACACAACATTCAAAATAGGCTTAGTAATATTAGTATTTGATAATCTCATATTAATCCTTTTAGGTAAGACAATTGCTTACCTAAAATAACCTATTCCAATTATCCCTAATAGTCATACCTTGCATAGCACAAGTATATAACGTTGCACACTTAAATTTAAAGGTATTATTTGTTGGAGGATAACCATAATAAGACATATCTCCAAATCTATTATAAGAATATGCGCTAGCACTCGTAATAAAACCTAAAGCCAAAATAGCTAAAACTGCTTTTTTCATTGAAATTCTCCTTTCATTAATGATTTGAATTATTATAATTTGATTTTAATTAATACTATTATTATTTTATTTAATATTTTGATATATTGTAACTTTTAGTAACATTAAATTAAGTAAATTAAAAATATTTAATTTTTAACCCCTAGCAATGTTAGAAATGTTTTAGAATATATCTTATAGCTATATTAAATTGATTGTTAATATTCAAATCAGCACTGAAAATTCTTTCATAACCTAGATTTAATCTCAAATCGTTATTTAGATTATAATCTTAACTAATATTAAAATAAAATTGATTGTTTTTTTGCTTTGTAAATTCTACCGCTATAAAAAGGCTTTTTAATAATAATTTTTAAAAAGCCTTTTGAAATTCAAATCTCTTTGCCTAATTTAAAGCCAAGTTCTTCTAAGCATTTGCTAAGATAATCTTTATCATCGCAATCAATGATAATTGTTTTTAAATCATCACTAAAAGTAATATTATTAAACTCATCTTCTAAATTATCTTTAATTTTTTTAACACAATGAGAGCAATTTACATTAAATATTTCATATTTTTTCACGAACTTGCTCCTTTTAATTGTTTTCCGTATTTAGGGAATTTAAGTTTTTTAATAGCTGTGCTTTCTATTTGTCTTACACGCTCACGAGTGATTTTTAACTCACTTCCTATCTCTTCAAGAGTTCTATCACTCTCATCATCAGTTAGTCCAAAACGAAGTTTAATAACGGTTTTTTCCCTTTCATTAAGTTGCTCTAAAACTCCATTTATTTGCTCTTTTAAATCTTCTTTTAAAATATGCTCAAGCGGACTAATGCTACTTCTATCTTCTACGCTATCACCAAATCTTCCATCATCATCACTTCCAACAGGTGCGTCAAGACTTACAGGTTCTTTTGCTATTTTCATAACTTGTTTAACCTTATCTTCACTCATACCGATTTCTTTAGCAATTTCATCAATTGTAGGCTCTTTTCCACATTCTTGCACACGCTTTTTACTAAATTTATTAATCTTATTAATCGTATCAATCATATGGATTGGAATTCTAATTGTCCTTGCTTGATCAGCTACCGCACGGCTAATTGCTTGTCTAATCCACCAAGTAGCATAAGTTGAGAATTTATATCCACGCTTATATTCAAACTTATCAACCGCTTTCATAAGACCGATATTTCCTTCTTGAATAAGGTCAAGAAATGCTAAACCACGATTAGTATAGCGTTTAGCAATACTTACAACTAATCTTAAGTTTGACCTAGCCATCTTACCTTTTGCAGTATCGCTAATATTTTTACCACGCTTGATTTGCTCTAAAATCTCTTTTAATCTTTCTTTATCCATATCAAAGCAATTTTCACTAGCTTCTTTTGTCTGGAATAGCTTTTTAATCTCCATATAAGTGCTAACCATAGTATTTTCTAAAGCTAGTTCTGTGATTTCTTCTTTACTTAAATTGGTAATATTATCTAAGATTTTTTTATGTCTTTCTTTTAATTCATCACTAAACATAGGCAAACGATATTCTAAGCGTTTTAATTCTTTATCAAAATCTACATCACTTTTTAAAACCGTTTCCATAGATTTTACGATTTCATTAATTAGTTTAGAAGTTGGCCCTAAAGCTAATAATTTTTCTTTTAAAATATTCTTTTTGAAAGCAATATTTATATGATTTTGTAATTCATCTTTGCTAAGTTGCTCTTTGTGTGAGCTTTTTAACCATTCTTTTTTTGCCTTTTCTAAAGCTTTAAAGCTTTCAATTACTTTAATTGCTCTTTTATCTTCTTTTAAAGATTTTACAGGCTTTCTTTCTTCATCGCTATCATCTAATTCATCTTCTTCTAAATCTTCTTCATTTTCATCTTCATCATTATCAAAATTCTTAAACAATTCTTTCACACGACGCTCGCGATTAATTAAAGCATCTTTATAGTCTAATATAAAATCAATTAGATAAGGAACACTACAAAAAGCGTCAATTATAATATCTTCGCCAAGTTCAATTCTTTTGCTTATTTCAACTTCTTCTTCTTTGCTAAGCAAATCAATCTGACCCATCTCTCTTAAATACATTCTAACAGGGCTTTCACTTCTACTAATTTCGCTTAAATCATAATCTTTGCTTAAATCGCCTTCTAATTCATTTTCTCTTAATAATTCTCTTTGTTTTGCTCTTTCTTTTGCTTCTTTTAGATTTCTCATTTTAGCAATTTCTGCCGAGCTTAGAAGATTTACATTATATTCTTTTACTAAATTCTTAATAGTCTTTATATTTGCTGCTGTTGGAGCTTTTTTAAATAACTTAACTATCATCTCATAAGTTAAATAATCATCTGTATTGTCCTTAAACAAAACCTCTAATTCTTTATCTAAATCTGCCATTTTTGCTCCTTTTTGAAAAAACTTACATTATACAAAAGATTAATAAATTAAGCATTATTAAAAACTATTCTAACCAATTAATTAGGCTTTTATTTTTTGATTTTAAGTATTCATTACATTTTAAAAAATGTTGATTGTTAAAAAATTTACCCCTTGCAAGTGGGCTTGGATGAGCCGAGCTTAATATTAAATGCCTTTTAGTATCAATATATTTTGCATAATTATTTGCAAAACTCCCCCACAACATAAAGACTAAATTATCATAATCATTATTAATTCTTTGTATAACATAAAGGAAAAAATCTTCCCATAAATGCTTGTGAGAATTAGGTTTGCTCTTTTGCACGCTTAAACTTGCATTTAATAATGCCACGCCTTGTCTTGCTAAATAGCTCAAATCACTTTGTAAAAATACAGCTTCATTTGGATAATCATTTAAGATTTCTTTAAAAATATTTCTTAAACTAGGTGGAATTTTAATACTAGATGAAAACGCTAAACCATCAGCACTTCCATCGTGATATGGGTCTTGTCCTATAATCACTACTTTTGGAATTTCACATAATTTAAAGGCTTTAAATAAATCCTTTTTTTGTGGATAAATTATATTATTTTCATATTCGTAATCTAAAGCCTTTAAAAGCTCTTTACCCTTAGCAGTAGCTAAATAATCATCTACTATATTTAGCACAAAAACTCCTTCTATGCAATAAACTTAAGCCGTGAATTTTAATAGCTTCTATGTGAGTTTTGGTTCCATAGCCTTTATGAGATTTAAAATCATATAAATTATCATCTAAATTAGCCATAAAATTATCCCTACTAACCTTAGCTAAAATACTAGCAGCCATAACGCAAGGCTCTATCTCATCAGCATTTATTAGAGTTTTTATACCCATTCCATAATCAGTATTACCATCAAATAATAATTCATCTTTTTCAAAATGCTCTATAATTTCTCCTAAAGCTTTTTGATAAGCCGCTCTAATTCCATTTAAATCTATATATTCATTATCAACAAAAACTACTAAATAATCAGAGTTTTGCTTAATTATCTCATACAAATTCTCACGCTTTTTTGCACTTAGTTTTTTACTATCATTTAATTCGTTTATATTTATTTTTAGCTTACAAGCTGCAAGCACTAATGGACCTGCAAACGCTCCACGCCCAGCTTCGTCAATCCCAATCATTTAATTCCTTTGAAATTAGCCAAGTATTTAAAGTAAGTCCTATAAATCTAATTTCATCATTAACGAAATTAAATTGCTCGTTTAATGATAAAACTAAGATATTTTTAAGCCCTAATTCTTTGGCTTTTTTGCTTAATTTTTTGCTTTTTAATTTTATAAAATCTTTATTAGCAAAAGCTTCGCATAGTATTCCTAAACTAGCCGAACTAATAATAAAATTTATATCATCATCATAAAAAATCTCATCATAAACCATCAAAAGTTCATTAGCTATTAAATTCTCATAAGTTTTAGAAAAATCCTTTTTAAAACTAAGTGAGTTTTTCATTGAAAAATCATAAAAATAAGGTTTTTTTAGATTTTTTTTTATTTGCTTTTCCCCTTGCTTTTTTAACATTTTGACGTTTCCCACGAATAAGAGGGAGTTAATTTACGGGAGCTCCCCCACCTGCAACAAAACAAATAGGAACGAGTCGAAGTGAAAAGCAGATCCACACCGACCAGATAGGTACAAAGCATACGCCCACCGTAGCAGCATAACGATATCGTGACACTAGAACAAG
>NZ_JAHCZE010000007.1:0-54081 GCF_018501205.1 Campylobacter sp. 2018MI01
TCATAATTGTAATAATTATGATGCAAATAAAAATAATTAGTATAGTAGGTATCTTTACATACTAATTTATTAGCTTTATCTGTGATTTTTATAAAAATATTATATTACTCTATTATTATTTAAAAAACATTTGTTTATTATCTTATAAAGTATTCTACCATCCTCTATTGGAATTTTTGCATTATCAATCCTAAATAATTTATATTTGCTTAGAGTTTTTTGACTTTTAAAACCATCTTCAGTAATTGTAATTTTAAATTTATTATTAAAGCTCTCTTTTGAGTATTTTAGTATTTGATATTCAATATGAGTAAAATATTGTTTACTTGCATCAAGCATACAATGAATCATATGTGTATATCTAATGTTATTAAAGAGTTCGTTATGATTTTCATCATTATTTTCTAAAATTTCTTCAAAATATACGCCATCACTTCCGTTCGAATAGATATATAATTTATCTTCTAATTTAACATAGTCATTCTCGTTAAAAAAATTGAAAGCGCTTTGCAGAAATTGTTTTCTTTCAAAGAATAAAAATCAAGACCTCTTTCTTTTTCTTCATGATTTAAGCTACTTTCACCTACTATGGTGTTATATTCCTCTAATCTTACATTTATTTCTATTTCTATATTTGAATCGAAAGTTCACTAAGTTTGAAAAGTAGGCTAGCTGGTATATTGCCAATCTAAAGCTATTTTTTTGCCATTAAAGTTTTGTCTAGATAAAGCTGCAGATTTCACCAAATGTGTGTATATCTTGTCTGTTTTAGTAATTTTTATCATATTATCCTTGTTTAATTTAATGCCTAGAGAGCAAATACTATTTTCACATTTTATTTTAAATTTCTCTTCATTGTCGTATTTCAAAGTAGTAGCTGGTACTTTTTCTTGCATCGGAAAAAACTCATTAATAATTTTATTGAATTCATCTTCGCTAAATATATTTTCGTATTTATCATTCTTAATTTCAATTTCGTTAGAATCTGCATAACTTAGTAATTTTATTTGTCTTTTAGAACTATTAAATTGTGGGTGTGGTTGTTTTGTTTGCACCTCAATGTCCTTTTTTTAAATTATGATATAGAAAATTTGTTAACATATTAAAATTGTGTTGATGGCATAGTTAGTTATATTGATTTTTTAGCAATAAGCTTTTTGATAGTACTTATACATTTTCCAAACATTTTAGAAAAACTTAAGTATCTAGGGTATATAATCATAATACCAGCTATCAGCCCATTGATATTTAGTTGTCTTCCGCGGCGAGATAGGATCTCTGGAGTTATGTTTTTATCTATAGTTAGTCCCCAGCCGGCGTAAAACGGAGCTCCATAAGTTACTACTACTTTATCACGAATTAATGCGTCATAGCCTGCTGTTGATGTGATAGTATGAACCTCATCACAGGCTTTTATACAACTATCAATGCTAATATTAGTTATAATTTCATCACAGTATTTAAGAATAATTTTCTCATCCTTAAGTCCTTTGCGATTACCGGCTACTACATCAGGATGAACTTTATATATTATATAAGCTTCTGGGTTTTCAGCTCTAACTTGTTTTATTAGTTTTAAAGTGTCATATCCTAAACCACCACATTTGATAGAGGCATCATCTTCTACTTGTGCTGGAATTAGTATTGTTTTTTGCTCCCTTTTTGGTAGTTCTTTATGTTTTAAACAATTGTATTTAGAAAATGAATTATCTAAAATTAGTTTTCTAATCTCTTTTGCTTCTTCTATTAACTCATCGCTAAAATTGGTATTTTTTAGGATATATTCTAATCTACTTGGGGTATTTGGGTCAAAATAAATCCCTATATCATCAACTACAAGCGAGTAGGGTGTGGCGTAATTAGAACCTAGCCCAATTGAGCGAATAAATCCATCTTCAACAATACTAACATTTTTAAAGTATTTTAAAAGTTCTGATTTTTCATAGGTTTTACCCCAAATGAATGCTTTATCTTTTTCGTTTAAATTGTATTTTTTTAGTTTTTTAAGCGATGAAATATAAATAATTTGATTATTGTCCGATTTAAAATAATGCTTAATATAAAATCTCTTATACCATAAAAACCCAAAGAAAAATAATCTCCCTGAATTAGCCTTATAAATTTCTCTAAATTGCACTATGGTTTTCATAGTATCAAAAATATCTGAAATATCTTCAGAGTAGGGATTATAATATTTCGTATATAAAAAATACATAGTATAAAATATTTCTTCAATATTTCTTATTTTTATTCTACGCTCACATTTTTGTTTATCTTTTGTAATTCCCCATCCTGCATAAAAAGGCATTCCATAGCACACACATTCACACCCGCAAAGTAAAGCTTCAAACCCCATTGTTGAAGTTTTTGTATAAACCTTTTTAAAGTTTTGAAGTAAGATTATTGGATTATAACTATCGCTTATAATCTCACATTCTTGTGGAATTTCATTTATGTTTATATCGCTTTGTTTTTTGCCATTTAGTGTATCTGGATGAATTTTTACATAAATTTTAGAACTAGGGTTTTCTTTAATTGTGTCTTTAATCATATCAAGTGAATTAATATTATTAGCTAAACCATATTTAAGTGATAGATCATTTGCACTCTGTAAAATCACTAAAACATTATCTTTATTCCCTAATTCAAATTCCTTGTAAGCATTATTATATTTGCTTATATTGTTATCTACCAGATATTTGATAGCTTTTCTTGCTTTTTGTAATTCATCTTCGCTAAACTCGTAAGTATTTAAAATATTTTCTAATCTACTAGCAGCGGTTGCATCGTAATAAATCCCAATATCATCAAATACTAGTGAAAAGCTATTTTTATCATTAATGCCAAGCCCTAAAGAGCGAATAAGCCCATCTTCAAGTAAGCAAAATTTAGCATTATTTTTTTTAGCTAATTTCTTGGCTATTTTGCCACTTTCCTTTCTTCCCCAGCCATAATAAATACCATTGCAACTTGCATCACGCCAAGAAAGATTTAAAAAGTTTTTAACATTTTTACGAAGTTTGTATTGTTTAAAATATCTAATTAACATAGGATAAAAACCCCTTTTTAGGGGTAAAAATTATTTTTTACTTTCTTTTAGTGCAATGTGTAATTCATTTAGCTGAGCATAAGCAACTTTGCTTGGTGCGTCAGTCATTAGGCATTGCGCTCTTTGAGTTTTAGGGAATGCTATTACATCTCTAATTGAGCTAGATTTTGTAACTAGCATTAATAATCTATCAAGCCCTATTGCAAATCCACCATGACTAGGTGCTCCATAGCTTAACGCATCTAGTAAAAAGCCAAATTTTTCTTTTTGTTCATCTTCACTAATTCCAAGTAATTTAAATACTTTTTGTTGAATATCGCTTCTATGAATCCTTATACTTCCACCACCAAGCTCAACTCCGTTTAATACTATATCATAAGCAATAGAATTTATCTCATCAATTGGTGCATCGATATTTTTTGGCATTGTGAATGGATGGTGCATTGCCGAATAGCTTCCATCATCATTTTGCTCAAACATAGGAAAGTCAACAACCCATAAAAACTCAAATTTATTTTCATCAATAATCTTTAATTCATTCGCTAAGAATAATCTAAATCTTCCCATATAATCTAAAACGGTTTTTTTAGCACCAACGCCGAAGAATACTACATCTCCTACACTAAAATCTGCTTTTTCTTTTAAGAAATTTATAAGTTCAGCACCTTCATCATCAAAAAATTTAGTTAATGGTCCTTTTGGTCCATCTTCTTTCATTTGAATAAACGCTAGACCTTTAGCACCAAATTTTCTAACATATTCTTCAAATCCTTGCATTTGGCGTTTTGAAAAAATATTATCTCCATTTTTAACAATAATTGCTTTTACACGATTTTTCTTAGTATCTTTTGCAGGTTCGCTAAAAATAGCGTTATTTGACTTTGCAAAAATGTGTGCAACATCAATCATCGGCATATCAAATCTTAAATCAGGTTTATCACTTCCATAAAGCTCCATTGCTTCATTATAGGTCATTCTTTTTACTTTTTCAGGCATTATAATGCCAACACTTGCAAATGTTTCTCTTAAGAAAGTTTCAGCATTTTGCATAACCATTTCTTGGTCGCAAAAACTCATCTCAACATCTATTTGAGTAAATTCAGGTTGTCTATCAGCTCTTAAATCTTCATCTCTAAAGCATTTTGCAATTTGAAAGTATTTATCAAACCCAGCAACCATTAAAAGTTGTTTGAATAATTGTGGGCTTTGTGGTAACGCATAAAATTCGCCTTCATGCACACGAGATGGAACTAAATAATCTCTTGCACCTTCAGGTGTAGCTTTTGTTAAAATCGGAGTTTCTACTTCCATAAATCCTAATTTTGTTAAAGCATTTCTAGCTGCTGTTGTAATGATTGAACGCTTTTTAAAATTATCTAATAATTTAGGATTTCTAAGACTTAAAAATCTATATTTTAGTCTTAATTCTTCATTAACATTTAAATCATTTATATCAAAAGGTAGTGCTTTTGCACTATTAATTAGTTCAATTTTGCTACATACTATTTCAATTTCTCCGGTTTTTAGTCTTGGATTTACTAAACCTTCGCCTCTAGCTCTAATCTTACCTTTAGCACTTATTACATACTCATCTCTTAAGCTGCTTGCTATTTCGTGAGCATTTTTGTTTATTTCAGGGTCACATACTAATTGAATAATACCTTCTTTATCTCTTAAATCTAAAAATACAACTCCACCATGGTCGCGGTAGCTATTTACAAATCCAGCTACAACTACTTCTTCATCAATGTTTTTAATGCTAAGCTCAGTGCTATAATGTGTTCTCAATTTCTTTCCTTAACATGAATTTTTATTAAATTAATTGATTTTTACTCAAAAATTGTAAATTTATAATAAAAAGAATAAGAAAAGATTATGAAAAATAAAGAAATTAAAAAAATAATTATATTTTGCAAATTAGGTTTAGAAGATAGTTTGGAATTAAATAATATAAAAAATTATCTTAATAGTAAAAATATTGAATATTTAATATATATAAATGATAGAAAAAATGAAATAGAATTTGATTTAGAAAATGTGGGATTATTAATATCCTTAGGTGGAGATGGAAATATAATTTCAGCTTGTAGATATCTAGCAAATTCTAATATTCCTGTATTTGGAGTAAATGCCGGTAATTTAGGCTTTTTAACGGAGTTTAAAACTACAGAATTTGAAACCGGTATGAATGAGTTTTTAAGTGGTTCATATAAACTTGAGCGACCATTTTTACTAAGTGTTCAAATAAAGCTAAATAATGGCAAAATCTTACAAAAATATGCTTTTAATGACGCAGTATTTAATAGAGCAAATCATTTATTATTAGCGGATATAAAAACGAGTTTTAAAGGAGATATTTTTAATAACTATAATGCCGATGGGCTTATAATCTCCACTCCTTCAGGCTCAACTGCTTATAATCTTAGTGCAGGCGGCTCAATTATTTATCCATTAAGCCGTGTTTTTATGCTAACTCCAATTTGTTCTCATTCGCTTACTCAAAGACCAATAGTATTACCTAAAAGTTTTTTTATTGATGTTATGAGTGCAAATTGCACTTTAAGTATAGATGGGCAAGAAGTATTTAATAAAGATGAATTTAAAAGCGTTAGAATAGGGCTTAGTAATGTAAGAGCAAATATCATTAGGCGTAAAAATAGCTCTTATTTTAGGGTTTTAAATGAAAAGCTTAATTGGGGAGAAGTAAGATGATAGAAAGATTATATTTTACAAATAATATAACTTTTGATGAACTTAACTTAGAATTTAAAAATGGTCTTATAGTTTTTACAGGTTCTAGTGGAGCTGGAAAATCAGTGATTTTTAAAAGCATATTAGCAGCTTTTGGAATTTTTGAAAGCAGTGCAAGTCTTTTAGAAATTAGCATAGATGATAAGATAAATGATGAAAGTATAGAAAATTCTAATCCAAATGTTTTTAGGGTTAAAAAGGATAAAG
Source organism: Campylobacter sp. 2018MI01 (assembly GCF_018501205.1). Classification (NCBI taxonomy): domain Bacteria; kingdom Pseudomonadati; phylum Campylobacterota; class Epsilonproteobacteria; order Campylobacterales; family Campylobacteraceae; genus Campylobacter; species Campylobacter sp. 2018MI01. Next base: position 6,008 of record NZ_JAHCZE010000007.1, read on the forward strand.
TTACTAGATATTTTATAAACAATCAAGCAGTTTCAAAAAAGATTATGAGTGAGCTAAATGCTAGTAATATTCGCTATTTATCGGCTAAAAATTATGATGATTTTGAGCCAAATTATTTATTAAAAATGCTAGATTTAATTATAATTAAAAAAGAGCAAAATTATGAAAATACTTTAAATGAATATAAAAATAATTTTAAAAAATTAGATGAATTAGAAAAAGAATACAAAAAATTATGTGAAGATGAAAATAAAATCAATGATTTAAAAGAATTATTAAGCTTAGAAATTAAAAAAATTAAAGATATAAATCCAAAAATAGGCGAATATGAAAAATTATTAGATATTAAAACCAAGCTTTCAAAAAGAGATAAAATAGAACAAGCTTTAAGAAAATCAGAAGGCATTTTTACCTATGAGAGCAGTGTTTTAGAGCTTTTAAGATTAGCTAATATTGATAGTGAATTTTTTGTAAGTGCTATGAATGAATTAAATGATATTTATAATGATTTAAATAATGATAGTAGTGAATTAGATATTGAAGAGATTTTAAATAGACTAGAAAAGCTTCATTATCTAGTAAAGCGTTATGGAAGCGTTGAAGATGCGTTAAATATTCTTAAAGATAAAGAAAAAGAATTAAATATTTATGAAAATATTGATTACGAAAAAGACAATATTGAAAAAGAGCTTAAAACTCTAAAAAATAAGCTTATAAGCGATGCGAAAGCTATATCAAAAATAAGATTAATTTACCTTAATGAACTTGAGTGTAAAATTAATGATTATCTAAATTTGTTATACTTAGACAAAATTGCTCTTAGGTTAGTGGAATTTGAACTAGGAATTAACGGCATAGATAGATTTGAAATCAGTCTAAATAAAGCAGGTTTTAAAGAGATTAGCTCGGGCGAGTTAAATAGATTAAGACTTGCATTTTTGGCTAGTTTTGCTGATTTTATTGATTATGCGAATGGTTATATATTTTTAGATGAGATAGATGCTAATTTAAGCGGAAAAGAGGCTATTAGTATTGCAAATGTAATTAGTAAATTGAGTAAGCATTATCAAATATTTGTAATAACTCATATGCCTTGGATTTGTGCAAAAGCAAATCAGCATTTTTTAGTAAGTAAAGAAAACAATAAAAGCTTTGCAAGAGAGCTTAGAAAAGATGAAGTAGCAAATGAACTTGCAAGAATGATTAGTGATGAGAATATCAGCCAATCAGCCTTAGATTTTGCAAAAACCATATTAGAAGGAAAAGAATGAAATTACTATTAGTAGATGACAATAAGATGTTAGCTAAAGCAATAGCAAAAAAAGTTAGTGGCGCATTAAATTGCGAATTTGATGTAGCTTATGATTTTGCAGAGGCTAAAGAGTTGCTAGATAATAATCAGTATTTTGCTGCATTACTTGATTTATGTTTGCCTGATGCTATGCATGGTCAAGTTGTTGATTATGCTCTATCTAAGAAAATTCCAAGTATTATTCTAACTGGACTTGATGATGACGCTACAAGAAAAAGTTTTATGGATAAAGACATTGTTGATTATGTGCTAAAAGAAGGTAGCGAATGTGTTGATTATATAATAGATATTATTGAACGCTTACAAAGAAACGAAAATACGAAAATTATAGTGGCTGAAGATTCAATGGCTATGAGAAATATTATTAAAAATATTTTGCAAGCTTACAAATTCCAAGTTTTCCCAGCAGCTCATGGAGCTGAAGCATTAGGATATTTAGAACAACACCCTGATGTAAAACTTATTTTAACAGACAAAGAAATGCCAGCAGTTTCTGGTGAAGAGCTTATAAAAGAAGTTAGAAAATCTTATAATAAAAATCAATTAGGAATAATAGTTTTAACAGCTCACGGAAGTGATGATGTTGGTGCTAGAATGCTAAAAACCGGAGCAAATGATTTTATTCAAAAACCATTTTCAAGAGAGAATATTATTTGTAGGATTAATAATAGTATAGATTTAATTTATTATTCAGAACAACTAAAAGAAAGTGCTGAAAAGGACTTTTTAACAAAATTAAATAATAGAAAAAGCTTTTTTGAGGCTAGCAAAGAATATTATTCAAAAATCAATGATGATGTTGATTTTGCTGTATTAATGATAGATATAGATAAATTTAAAAACATTAACGATACACTAGGTCATGCTGCAGGAGATAGCGTTATTGTTCAATGTGGTCAGACTCTACTTGAACAAGTTAAGGGCGGGGATATGGTTGCTAGATTTGGTGGCGAAGAATTTTGTTTATTAATTAAAAATATTAAGAAAGAAGACGCTATTAAAATGGCAGTGAAAATTAGAAGCGCAATTAAATCAACTCCTGCTATGTATCTTGATAAACCAATTAATTTCACAGCTTCAATAGGAGTTGCAGTAGGCTCTAAAAAATCAGAAATAGAAGAAATGATTAAAAAAGCTGATGAAGCTTTATACGACGCTAAAAGAAATGGTCGTGATAGAGTTGAAGTTTATGAAGGCGAATAATAGTGATAATTGATACTCATACACATTTAGATGATGAAAGATATGATGATATCTTAGATGAAGTTTTGCTTAATGCTAGTAATGAAGAAGTAAAACTTCATATTATTCCAGGTGCTGATATAAAAACATTACAAAAAGCTCGTGATATTTCACATAAATATGATAATGTATATTTTGCTGCTGGAGTTCATCCTTATGATATACAAGATTTTGATTTAGACTACTTAAAGAGTTTTTTAGAAGATAGTAAATGTGTTGCAATAGGAGAATGTGGTTTAGATTATTATAAAAATCCTAGCGAAGAAGAAAAAAAGCTACAAAAAGAAGTATTCAAAAAACAGATTGAACTATCAATTGAACGAAAACTACCATTAATAATACATATAAGAGACGCAAATGCTGATTCTTTAGAAATATTAAAGGCTTATAAAGAAGCTTTTGGAGTATTGCATTGTTTTAATGCAAGTCCAATTCTATTGGAATTAAGCGATAGATTTTATTATGGAATTGGAGGAGTGCTTACATTTAAAAATGCAAAAAACTTAGTTGAAATCTTACCTAAAATCAAAACAGATAGATTACTTATAGAAACTGATTCACCTTATCTTACCCCGCATCCACACAGGGGGACTTTAAATGAGCCAAAATATTGCAAATTAGTTGCACAAAAAATGGCAGAAATACTAAATAAATCAATTGAGGAGATAGAAGAACTTACAACAAATAACGCAAAAAAATTATTTAAAGGATTAATTTGAAAAAATTTATATTATTAATAGTTACAAGTATTTGTTTATATGCGAATTTTTCAGTAGATAAATACGATAAACAAGAAAAAATCTTAAAAAGTATTGATGTAGATTTAAGATATTTACAAGACCAATCTTTTATGGAAATTTTTTACGATATGAGTGAAAGAGAAGTGCTTTATTTTACAAAAGTATTGAATGAAGCTAATATGAATATTCCAATTATTAAAGCAATTTTAAAAAAAGAAGGTGTTCCTGATGTTTTTTTATATCTTGCTATGGTTGAGAGTAATTTTAAAACAGATGCTAAATCTGGAGTAAAAGCTACAGGTGTTTGGCAATTTATGGAACCTACTGCTAAGAATTTTGGTCTAAAAATTGACAAATTTATTGATGAAAGAAAAGATGTTGTAGCTGCTAGTGTTGCTGCTGCAAAATATTTGCATAGGCTAAAAGATGAATTTGGTAAATGGTATTTAGCTATTTTTGCCTACAATTGTGGAAATGGCTGTGTTAGAAAAGCTATTAAAAATGCAGGTAGTGATGAATTAAGTGTATTATTAGATGAAGACCAAAAATATTTACCTAAAGAAACAAGAAGATTTTTCAAAAAGATTTTAAGTACTAGTTTAATAGCAGAAAATGATATTGCTAAGTATGGTGATATTTATTTGTTAAATCAAGTTATGGCACTTAATATAGGTAAAGTTGATGTAAAACCAAAAGAGAGTTTATCATCAATTGCTAGAAAAGCTGGGATTAGCTTAAGTGAATTTAAAGATTTAAACCCACAATTTAAAGGCGATTTTGCACCACCTTATAATTATTATGCTTATTTACCAATAGAAAAGATAGCAGCTTATAAAGATAACTCAAATCCTATTAAGTATGCTAAAAATAATGTAAAAAATGTAATAAGCTATAGGGTAAAACAAGGTGATACAATATATGCAATAGCTAAGAAAAATGGTGTTTCTACAAATGCTTTAAGAGCTTATAATAATTTAAAAGATGATAGAATTGGAATTAATCAAACCTTATTAATTCCTGTATTAGTATATGATGATAGTAAGGAGGCTAAAAATTGAAAAAATATTTAGTTTTCGCTAGTTTTTTATTTTTATTTGCTGCTTGTTCAACTACAAGTAGCTTAAACCAAAATTATAATTATGGAGTAGCTAAACCAAATACTCCAGCTACAATGAGACCTTATACAATAAATGGTAAGACTTATTATCCAAGTAAGGTTGATATTGGAGATACTGAAACTGGCATTGCTAGTTGGTATGGTCCAGGTTTTCATGGTAAAAAGACTTCAAATGGAGAAACTTTTAATACAAATTCTATGACAGCAGCTCATAAAACTTTACCTATGAATACAATGGTTAGGGTTGATAATTTAGAAAATGGAAAAAGTGTTGTAGTAAGAGTTAATGATAGAGGGCCATTTGTTGCTGGAAGAATTATTGATTTATCAAATCGTGCAGCGCATGAAATAGATATGACTAAAAAAGGCACTGCAAGGGTAAAATTAACTATATTAGGCTTTAATCAAGACAATATTAAACCTCAAATATCTAATACAAATTCCAACATTCAAAATAGTGTAAATAGTATTATGGGTGGAGATTTTATGATACAAATAGGAGCGTTTAAAAGCTCTGCAAATGCTTATAATTTAGCAAAAAGATATGCAAATTATAAAGGTTATACAAGTAAAGTATTAAATTCTAGCGATGGATTTTATAGAGTGTTTTTAAAAGGCTTTAGAAGTGAAGAAGAAGCAAAGGATTTTATAAACTTAGCTAATTTTCTAGGTTCATTTATATTTAGGGAGTAAGAATGATTAAATTAGTTATTTTAGATATTGATGGATGTTTAAGTGATGGTAAAATTATTTATTCTCCTAATGCTGATTTGATTAAAGAATTTAATGTAAAAGATGGAGCTGCTATTTTAAAAGCTAAAGAATTGGGTATAAAATTTGCAATTATTACAGGAAGAAGTTCTGAAGTTGTTTTAAATAGGGCAAGAGATTTAGGCATTGAATATGTATATTGTGGTATTAAAGATAAGCTAAGTTGTGCTAAAACATTACTGAAAGATTTAAATATTACTTTTGATGAAGTTGCTGCAATAGGGGACTATTATAACGATTTAGACCTTTTAAAATCTGTTAAGCTACCTTTTATTCCTAAAGATGGGGCAAAAATTTTTGGAAGAATTTTAAATACAAAAGGTGGATATGGTTGTGTGCATGAAATGCTTGAAATTATTGTAAAAGAAAATAATCAATTAAAGCAGTGGATTAAGTGTTAATAAAAACTTTTAATATTATTTTAGTTTCTATGCTATCTATGCTTTTTTTTATAATAATACAAAAGCCTTATGATATTGATAAGATGAATTATCAACTTGATTTTAAAAGCCTTGAAGCTAATGACATTATTGGTTATGAGCTTAGTAATAAGCTTGAAAAAATAGCTTATGCTAAGCAATATTACAAAATAAATAATCAAGATAATTTGATAGATTTGAGTATAAATGATTTAGAAAAGCATTTAAGTAGTAATAAGGCAACTAAAGAAAATAATATTATAGTATTAAATGGCGATGTTAAATATAAAGATAATCTAATTAAGCTTGAAAGCGATGTATTAAATTATTCAATAAATGAAAAAATCTTAAGCTCTTTGAGTAAAACTAAAGTAACCTATAATAATAGTTTAATTAATGCTAATTCTTTTAGTTATAATTTAAATTCTTCAGATTTATTATTAAAAGAGGTTGATTTATGTATAGAAAAATAGTTATTTTATTATTATCTTTATGTAGTTTATATGCTGAAAAAATTGAGATTAATGCAAAAATTTTTGAAGGTAATAAAGATAATCAAACTGGGGTATTTAGCAAAGATGTTAGCATAAGGCAAGGTAAAGATTATTTAAATTGTCAAGTATTGACAATAAGAACAAATAAGGATAATAAAATTGCTAGCTATGAAGCACAATATGTAACAAGTTTTTCTATAAGTTTAAATAAAGATAATTTCAAAGGTAAAGCAGATAAGATTGTTTATGATGTAAATAAAAATACTTATGAGCTTATAGGGAATGTTAAAATTACAGAAAATAACAAAGAATTATCAGCAGATTATATTTATATAAACCAAAATGATGGAACATATAAAGTAAAAAGCGATAAAGCTAATAAGCCAGTTAAATTAATTTTTGAGATAGCAAAATGAATATAGTAAGTGCAAAATTTTTAATATCTTGTGAAAAATATTTTCAAACACAAGAATATAATTTAGGTGAAATTGCTTTTTTAGGTCGTTCTAATGTAGGTAAAAGCTCTTTAATAAATGCTTTAGCAAATCACAAAGGTCTTGCAAAATCATCTTCAACTCCAGGAAAAACTCAATTAATTAATTTTTTTGAAGTTACATTTGCGGATAAAAACAAATTGATTTTAATAGATTTACCAGGTTTTGGATATGCAAGGGTTTCTAAGGATAAAAAAGCTGCTTGGAACAAGAATTTAAATGAATTTTTACAAAAAAGAAAAGAAATAAAATGTTTTATTCATTTAATAGACTCAAGACACGATGATTTAGATATAGATGAAGGTGTTTATGAATATTTACAATATTTTATGAATGAAAATCAAATTTATATAAAGGTTTTTACAAAAATTGATAAATTAAATCAGAGTGAATTTTCAAAACTAAAATCAAAATATAAAGATGCAATTTATGTATCAAGTGCTAGTAAAAAAGGTATAGATAAATTGCAGGAAAAAATATATGAGTTTATTAAATGAAAGAACGAGTTGGGTTAAGCTATTATATAACAATATTTGTTTTATTTTTTTACCAATTACTATGCTCTATTACATTTTTTTTACCACCTTTACTCGGAGTTTTTTTTGTATTTTTGATTATACATTTTAAAAAAAGTGGTTTTGATAAAACTAGCTTGCTTATTATTTTATATCTATGTCTTATTGAAATAACCCACGGATTAGTGCTGTTTAGCACTACAATAGCGTTTTTAATATTTTTTTATTATTTTTATGATAAGTTGATTTACAAACTTAAAAATAGGGATATTTTGATAAGTATTTTTATAATATTTGTATATTTTATAGATATATTTTTAAATTTATTATTTTCTTATTTATTTGAACTAGAAGTGCTTAAATTAAGCAATATTTTTATTTATTATATATGCCTTGAATCTTTATTATCAATTATTTTGTTTAGAGGTATTGTGTGAGATTAAAATTTGTAATTTTTGTAATATTGTCATTTTTTATAATGCTACTTTCTAGGGTATATTGGCTTAGTATTTATAGCAATGATTATTATGAAGAACTAGCACAAAAGAATTCAACCAAAGAAGAATTAATTCCGCCTATTAGAGGGATAATATTAGATAGAAATAATACCCCATTAGCTGTTAATCAGCTCGGATTTTCAATATCTTTAAAACCACATTTAAGTAGTAATTTATTAGATGTAACAACTAATAAAATTCTAAAATGCTTTAGTGATTTAGATATTGATAAAATTATTAAAATATATAAAAGAGAAAATAGCTATTACAATCAAGATGAAATAGAAATTATAGATTTTATAGAGTATGAGAAGATAAATCCTTGTTATTTTGAGCTGAATTTAGATGATAATATATTAATAAAACCAAGTGTTAAAAGACTATATCCATTTAATTCTTTAGCAAGTCATATAATAGGCTATGTGGCAAGGGCAAATGCTGAAGATATGGTAAATAATGATGTTGTAAAAGTTACAAAAAAAATTGGAAAAACAGGCATAGAAAAATATTATGATGATATATTACAAGGCACGCCTGGTAAAAAAGTTACAAAAGTAAATTCCATCAATCAAGAAGTAGAAGAAATTGAGTTTAAAAAACCAATTATGGAAAATGACATAAAACTCACTATTGATATAAGAATGCAGCAATACTTAGATGAATTATTTAAAAATATTAGTGGTTCAGCAGTTGTTTTAAATATTGAAGATGGCTCAATTGTTGCAGCAGGTTCTTATCCAGAGTATGATTTAAATCCTTTTGTTACTGGAATTTCACAAAACGAATGGGATATGATGATACAAGATTTAGACCATCCATTTACAAATAAGATTATAAATGGTCGTTATCCACCAGGTTCGGTTGTCAAAATGGGCGTAGGCTTATCGTTTTTACAAAGTGGTAAAATAGATACAAATACTACTTTTACTTGTTCTGGTTCTTTTGATTTTGGTGGTAGAAAATTTAGATGCCATAATGTATATGGGCATGGGGTTATGGATTTAAGAACTGCTATTAGGTCAAGTTGTGATGATTATTTTTATAAAGGCAGTTTAAAAGTTGGAATAGCTGATATAAGTGCAAGTTTATATAAGCTTGGATTTGGTAGAAAAACAGATATTGATTTACCACTTGAGAGTGTTGGTATATTACCAAATAAAGTATGGAAAAGTTCAAGATATAATCAGCCTTGGTATCAAGGTGAAACTTTAATTACTAGCATAGGGCAAGGTAATTTCCTAGCAACTCCAATGCAAGTAGCAGTCTATACAGCAAAATTAGCTAGTGGATACGAAATAAAGCCACATTTTGTAGATGAAATAAATAAAGAAAAAGTTGAAATTGTTAAAAAAGATATTTTTACTCAAAGCGAACAACAAGATTTAAAATATATTAGAGCAGCTATGTATGATGTAGCAAATACACCTAAAGGCACAGGATATAAACCTTTATTGGAGAGTAAAATCACATTAGCAGCTAAAACAGGCACAGCGCAAGTAGTAGGGATTTCTCAAAGTGAAAAAAAGCGTATGAAAGAAGAAAATATGGAATATTATACAAGAAGCCACGCTTGGATGAATGCTTATGGACCTTATGAAGAGCCAAAATATGCCGTGGTTGTTCTAGTTGAGCATGGAATGCACGGAGGTGCTACTTCTGGGCCAATTGTTGCAAAAATATTTAATAAATTATTAGAATTAGGCTATATTGATGAGCAATATCAAAAGGGATTTAAAAAACATAAATGATATTTCAAATTCTAAATGTATTAAAGATAAATTATTATGATTAGCCTATTTTTTTGCAAGGATTTATATGTTTAGAGCATTTTATTTATCTAAAAAATGGTTTTTATGGTCTTGGGGCGGGAGTTTGCTTATTTTACTTGCAATTTTTTCTCAAACCTTACTTAATGTACAAATCAATAATTGGTATAAAGATTTTTATAATCTCTTACAAGCAGCACCACAAAATAGCACCTACGAGCAGTTTTTAAGTGGCTTGAGTGATTTTTTATTTATAGCTTTACCTTATATTTTAATAGCTACATTAACAGCGTTTTTTTCTAGGCATTTTGCTTTTGCTTGGAGAGAAGCTATTACATTTGCTTATCTTAAGGCTTGGCGTAAGAATAATGATTATATAGAAGGCTCATCACAGCGTATTCAAGAAGATATATATAGATTTGCAAAAATCGTTGAGAGCTTGGGTGTTGATATTATAAAGGCTTTTATGACCTTGATTGCTTTTTTGCCTATTTTATATACTTTAGGGGCTAATTTAGTTTTGCCTATTTTTAATTTTCAATCAGGTTTAATTATGTGGGCTTTATTAACAAGCGTTGGTGGTCTTATTATATCTTGGTTTGTTGGAATTAAACTTCCTAATCTTGAATATAACAATCAAAAAGCCGAAGCTGCTTTTAGAAAAGAGTTAGTTTATGCAGAAAATGATAGAACCAATCACGCATTACCAGAGCAAATGTTTGAGCTTTTTACAGGGCTTAAGTTTAATTACAAAAGATTGTTTTTGCACTATGGATATTTTGATGTTTGGCTATATTTATACGAGCAATTTATGGTGATTTTTGCTTATTTGATAGTAGGGCAAAATTTATTCTTAGGAATAATTGCCCTAGGTGTTTTAGTTCAAATCAATAATGCTTTTAGTAGTGTTCGCTCAAGTTTTAGTGTTCTTACTAAAAACTGGACAACTATTACAGAATTAAGAAGTATTCACAAGCGTTTAAAAGAATTTGAAGAGCATATTAATTTTAAAATTAATTCTTAATTTATGTTATTTTGAATTAATTTTATTTGTATAAACTAATGGCATTTTTTAATTTTTAATAAAGGTTATTAATGAATTTTTTACAAAATCAAGCTTTAAAATATACTTGCAATTTTCTTAACAAAGAGCTTAAGTCTAAGTTTAATTTTAAAAATGAAGTTAATTTAGAAAAATCTAAAGATGGTAAAAAGGTAATGCTATATATTCATGTTCCGTTTTGCCATACTTTTTGTCCTTATTGTAGCTTTCACAAATTTGCTTATGATGAAGAATTATGTAAAGAATATTTTAAAACTTTAAGAATTGAATTACAGCAATTTAAGGATTTAGGATACGATTTTAATACACTTTATGTTGGTGGTGGAACTACTTTAATCAATGAAGCAGAACTTATAAAAACACTTAGTTTATGTAAGGATTTATTTAGTATTGAAGAGATTTCTTGTGAGAGTGACCCAAATCATATAAAGCCTGAAGCTTTAAAAGACTTTAAAGGGCTTATTGATAGGCTTAGTTGTGGGGTGCAGAGTTTTGATGATGAAATTTTAAGAAAAGTTAATCGTTTAGAAAAGTTTGGAAATCAAAAAGAATTAGTAAAAAAATTAGAATTAGCTAATGGGATTTTACCAACTTTTAGTATTGATTTGATTTTTAATTTTCCATCACAAACAAAACAAATGTTAATAAAAGATATTGAATTAGCTAAAAATATTGCTCCATCACAAATTACTTTATATCCACTGATGAAATCTAATCTTACTAAAGAAATAATTGCAGCTAAATTAGGCATAGATAAACAAGATAATGAATATGAATTTTATAAGATAATTTGCGAATACTTTAGTGATTATGAGCAAAATAACTCTTGGAGTTTTTCTAAGGATAGAACTAGTTTTAATGATGAATATGTAAGCACACATCACGAATACATTGGTGCTGGTAGTGGGGCTTTTTCTTTTACAAATAATAAGCTTTTAGTAAATGCTTTTAAATTAGATGATTATAAAGCTAAGGTTTTAGCTGGTAAAAATCAAAAATTAGCTCACATAGATTTTAGTCCTGAAGATAGAATTAATTATATTTTTCTAACAGAGTTTTTTAAGGACAATTTGAATATTAATAATTTTAATTCTAATTATAATTGTGATTTAGAAAAACACTTAGGGCTAAAACTAAAAGCAATGCAGACTATTGGAGCAATTAACATAAATAATGGTATTATTAATAATACTTTTTTTGGTAAATATCTAGCACTTACCTTGATGAAAGAATTTTATATAAATATGGATTTAGTAAGGGCTTATTTTAGAAAGGATTTATAATGAAAAAATATTTATTTTTACTAATAAGCTCAATGCTTTTTGCTAGAGAAAATCCATTTGTGCCTATTGTAAAAATCAATAATCCAAGTCCTATTGAAGAGATAAAGGAATTTAAAAAAACAGCTTTTAGTGTTCCAAGCGATGCTAGAATTTTAAATAAAATGAAACTTATTTATACAAATGTAGATGGGACATTGAAAGAATTTGAATTAGATATTAATGAAGCTCTTGATTGGCATAAAGTTTATATGCTACTTGACGCCCAAGAGCTTACAAACCAAGATAAAGAAGAAGCAAAAACTGAATTAAAAGAAGTTGATAAAATAAAACTTGCATTAAAAAATCAAGAAAATGCTAATGATGACAATTCTAATGTGGAGCAAAATACTACTAAAATTACTGAAGTTAAGAAAGAAGAAAACAAAGAAAATAAAATTAGTAAAACTACAGAATATACACCTTTATCATTAGACATATCAAATAATTTTAAAATAGTTATAGACAAAAAAAATATTTCAATTAAAACAAATAGCGAATTAATTAGGGAATTTAGTTTAAAAAAACCAAATAGAATTGTTATGGATTTTAAAATTAATCCAAGTTTAAAAAATAAATCATTTGAAATAAAAGCTAATTATTTTGATGAAATTTATACTGGAGTTCATAGAAATTTTTATCGACTTGTAATAAAACTTGATGGTATATATAATTATAATATTGAAAAAAAATCTAAAGAATATTTAATTAAATTACAATAAAAAGGGGTGTTATGAAAAAAATAATTTTTTTAGGTGCTGGATATGCGAACTTATCTTTAATTAAAAGTCTAAGCAAGGAAGATTTAACAAAGGCTGAATTTTTGCTAATTAATAATAATTCATATCATTATAAAACTACAGAATTACATAAAATTGCAGCAAATGAGAGTGAAAAAAATATCAAAATTCCTTTAAAAGATATAATTCCTAGTGAAATTGTAATTATTCAAGATAGTGCTATTAAAATTGAAGGAAATAAATTATATTGTAAAAATACTGATTATGATTTTGATGAGATTTATGTAGGTTTAGGTGCTAATAAAAATACTTTTGGTATAGAAGGGCTTGATGAAGCTTATGAAATTGGAACTTATGAAGACGCTTTAAAAACTAAAGAAATTATTTATTCTAATTTAGAAAAATCTGAAAGTATTTATAAAAATATTGTAATTTGTGGAGCTGGATTTAGTGGTGTTGAATTATGTGCTTCTATAGCTCAAGTTTGCAAAAGCAAAGGAATTGATGCAAAAATTAGCATAGTTGAAGCTATGGATGAGATTTTGCCTATGTATAACAAAGATTTGGCAAAAGTAGCAAGAAATTATCTTGAAAAATTAGGCGTAAAAGTTTTAACATCTCATAAAATTATTAAAAAAGTTGGGGATAGATTGTATTTAAACAATGAAGATACTTATATAGATTCAAAAAATATAATTTTTACAGCTGGTGTTAAGGGAAGTGAAGTTATTAAAAATAGTGTATTTGAAAACAAAAATAATAGAATATTAGTTAATGGGTTTTTACAAGCGCCAAATTATTCAAATTGTTATATTTTAGGAGATTGTTCTTTAATTATGAATAATGATAGACCATTTGCTCCAACAGCTCAAATAGCTTGCAAGCAAGGTAATTATTTAGCAAGAAGTTTAAGTGCTAGGTTAAATAATGAAGAATTTAAAGAAACATTTATTTATAAAGACCAAGGAAGCGTTTGCTCTCTTAGTGAAAAATATGCCGTTGCAAGTATTCAAGGCAAAGATTTTAGTGGATTTTTAGCAAAAGTTCTTAAAAAAATCACAGAATTAAAATGGCAATATAAATTATTTGGATTTAAAGGTCTATAAATTTTTAATTCAAATTCTTTTTAGAATTTGAATTAAATTTTACAAAAATATTACGAATTTACACACTTTAAAATAAATTACAAAATTACACACAAATCTTACTCTTTATTAAACTTTAAAATCTAATGTTTGCTTAAAAATAAGGAGAAAGAATGGGAGTTTTAGAAAACTTTAAACAAATTGCAGCAATTCCGCATTGTAGTTTTGATGCAGTTAAATTAAAAGATTTTTTAATTAATTATGCAAAATCAAAAGGTTTTGAAGTATTAGTTGATAAGGCTGAAAATATTTTATGCAAAAAGGGAAATCCTAATATATGTTTGCAAAGCCATTATGATATGGTTTGTGTTGGAGATGCACCTAATATAAATATAATAGAAAGTGATGGGTTTATTAAAGCAAATAATTCAACCTTAGGTGCTGATAATGGTATAGGAATTGCCATTATGATGGAAGCTATGAATGAGTTTAGCGACCTTGAATGTTTATTTACTGCTAATGAAGAAGTAGGGCTTATAGGTGCAAATAATTTAGAGCTAAAAATTAGCTCAAAACACTTATTAAATCTTGATAGCGAGTGTGTAGATAGAGTAATAATTGGTTGTGCGGCGAGTTTAATGATGAATGTAAATATTAAGCTAAATTATAAAAACCCTAGTAAAAAATATTTATATGAAGCTCATACTAAAGGCTATAAAGGCGGTCATAGTGGGATTGATATTATTAAAAACATTCCTAGTGCTATTAGTGATTTAGCTTTATTTTTATATAAAAACGATGCTGAATTAGTAAGCTTTAGTGGTGGGGAAAGAACTAATAGCATAAGTGTAAATGCTAAGGCTATTTTTTATAGCGACACTGAACTTAAATCTAGCGAAAATATTGAAATAACCAAGCTTGAGAGTAAAGGCGAAAAAGTAATTCAAGAAGATATTTTAAGTCTAATTACTAGTTATAAACACGGAGTTTGGTCTTATTCAAGGGATTTAAATATAGTAAAAACTAGCGTAAATCTAGCAATTATTAGTCAAAATAATGATGAATTAAAGCTTGAATTATTTGCAAGAAGCGATAATTCAGCAGATTTAGATGAAGTCTTTTATAAAACCAAAGCACATTTTAATAATTATGAAGTAAGACTACTTGCTAAAGATGAGCCTTGGGAGCCTATACCAAATGATTTTACTTATGCAGTGCTTAATTCTTTACAAAAATATAATCCAAAAGCTAGTATGAGTAGTATTCACGCAGGGCTTGAATGCGGAGTGCTAAAAACTAAGCAAAATGAATTATTATGTGCTTCAATAGGTCCAAATATCTTAAGCCCACATAGTATTTATGAAAGATGTGAGATTAGCACAATAGATATTATTAAAAACACAACATTTGATTTAATTAAAAACTACAAATAAAAGGAGATAAAATGAGTTTTCGTATAGAACACGATACAATGGGTGAAGTTAAAGTTCCTGCAGATAAATTGTGGGCAGCACAAACACAAAGAAGTTTAGAGAATTTCAAAATCGGCACAGAAAAAATGCCTGTAGAATTAATCCACGCTTTTGCGCATCTTAAGAAGTCTTTAGCTTTAGTAAATAATGATTTAGGTAAATTAGACAATGTAAAAAAAGATGCAATCGTTAAAGCTTGTGATGAGATTTTAGCTAATAAACATAATGATGAATTCCCACTTGCTATATGGCAAACAGGTTCAGGCACACAAACAAATATGAACCTAAATGAAGTTATAGCAAATCTTGCTACTAAACTTAGCGGAATGGATTTTACTAAAGAAAAAATAGTCCATCCAAACGACCATGTAAATATGAGCCAAAGCTCAAATGACACATTCCCAACTGCAATGCATATAGTTGCAGTTTTAGAAACTGAAAGGACTTTAATTCCTGCAATAGAAATTCTAGAAAAAACACTAGATAAAAAAGCAAAAGAATTTGAAAATATAATTAAAATCGGAAGAACTCACTTGCAAGATGCAACCCCACTTACTTTAGGTCAAGAATTTAGTGGATATGTATATATGTTGCAAAGCTCAAAAAGACATATTTTAAAAGCACTTGAAGATGTAAGAGAGCTAACAATTGGCGGAACAGCTGTTGGAACTGGAATTAATGCTCATCCAGAACTTAGTGAAAAAGTATCAGCAAAATTAAGCGAACTTTTAGGCACTAAATTTATAAGTAGTCCAAACAAATTCCACGGACTTACAAGTCACGATGCTTTAGTATTTTTACACGGAGCATTTAAAGCCCTTGCAGCAAATTTAATGAAAATAGCAAACGATATTAGATGGCTTGCAAGTGGTCCTAGATGTGGTTTAGGAGAGCTTAGTATCCCTGAAAATGAGCCAGGAAGCTCAATTATGCCAGGTAAAGTAAATCCTACTCAAAGTGAAGCTTTAACAATGCTTAGCGTTCAAGTAATGGGAAATGATGCGGCAATTGGTTTTGCAGCTTCTCAAGGTAATTTTGAGCTAAATGTATTTAAGCCTGTGATTATTTATAATTTCTTACAAAGTTTAAGATTATTAGCTGATGGTATGATTAGTTTTAATGATAATTGTGCTATAGGAATTACTCCAAATATTGATAAAATTACTTATAATTTAAATAATTCTTTAATGCTAGTAACTGCATTAAATCCACATATTGGCTATGAAAATGCAGCAAAAGTTGCAAAAAATGCTCACAAAAAAGGAATTAGCCTAAAAGAATCTTGCTTAGAATTAGGCTTAGTTAGTGAAGAAGATTTTGATAAATTTGTAGTTCCTGCAAATATGATTAAGCCAAAATGAGAGAATTACTTTTAGCAATAGAAAGTAGCTGCGATGATTCAAGCATCGCAGTTATTAATGTAAATACTTATGAATGTTTATTTTATGAAAAAATATCTCAAGATGAGCATAATGAATTTGGTGGAGTTGTGCCAGAACTTGCATCAAGGCTACATACTGAAGCTTTACCTAAAATATTAGCTAAAACCAAGCCTTTTTTAAATGAATTAAAGGCAATTGCAGTTACTAATGAGCCAGGATTATCAGTATCGCTTCAAAGCGGAGTTGCAATGGCTAAGGCTTTAAGTGTGGCTTTAAATATACCATTAATTGCGATAAATCATTTAAAAGGTCATATTTGTTCTTTATTTTTAGATAAAGAAATAATGAATGATTTTTTAGTTTTGCTTGTAAGTGGCGGTCATACTATGATACTTGAGATTACTAAAGAATATGATATAAATTTAATAGCAACTACAAGTGATGATAGTTTTGGAGAGAGTTTTGATAAAGTTGCAAAAATGCTAGGACTTGGTTATCCTGGTGGGGTATTTATTGAAGAATTAGCAAAAAATGAAAGCAATAATACTTATGAGTTTTCTTTACCAATCCCAAGTAAAAGTAGGCTTGAGTATTCATTTTCGGGTATTAAAAATCAAGTGAGATTAGCTATTAATGATTGTATAGCAAATAATACTTTAGATACTCAAAAAGCAAATATAGCAGCAGCATTTCAAAGAATTGCTTGTAAGCATATAATTAATAAATTAAACATAGTTTTACATAATAAAAATTATAAAGCATTAGGCGTAGTTGGTGGTGCAAGTGCTAATTTATTGCTTAGGTCTAAATTAGATGAAATTTGTAAAAAAAACAATATGCAATTATTATTAGCTCCGCTTAAATATTGTTCTGATAATGCTTTAATGATAGCAAGAGCAGGGGTTATTGCATACAAAAATAAAGATTTTGTAAATATAAGTGATGATATAATAAACCCAAAATCAAAAAATTTTAAAAGGCTTTAATTTAATGAAAAAAATATTTTTATGTTTAGGATTATTAGGTAGTTTATTAGCTAAGGATTATGGTAATTATATAAGTATTGATGAAAATGGTAAAAAAACTGCTAGATGGCATATTTATGAAGAAAATAATGAATTATTTGGCAAAGTTGTTAAATTGTTTGAATATGGCGATGATGAACTTTGTAAATCTTGTGAAAAAACTTATGATTATTTTACTTATGCAGAAGATGCTAGAAAGATGAAAATAGTAGGTGCGCCATTGCTTTATAAATTAAAAAAAGATGGTGAAAATTCTTATAAAAGTGGTTACATAATTGACCCAGAAAGTGGTAAATTATATAGAGCAAATGCAACTTTTAAAGATGATAAATTAATTTTAAGAGGATATGTTGGATTTTCTTTAATAGGAAGAAGTCAGACTTGGATTAAGGAAAAATAATGCAAGAGTTATTAACTCTTGCTAAAAGAGCAGCAAGAATTGCTGGAGATGAAATAATTGATATAAAACACCCTTTAATTAATACAAAACCAGATGGAACTTTAGTTAGTTCAGCTGATTTAAAAGCTAATGAAATCATATTTGATATTTTAGGAAAAAGTAAAATTAATATATGTTCTGAAGAACAGATTTTAGATTATGAAAAAAGAAAAAAAACTTTATTTTGGCTAATTGACCCACTTGATGGAACTAATAACTATTTAAAAAATAGAAAAAATTTTTGCGTTTGTATTAGCTTGATTGAAAATACAAGACCAATTTTAGGTGTAATTTATGATGTTTGCAATAAGAATTTGTATTATTCAGCTAAAAATATGCCAGTTTATAAAAATCAAGAAATCCTAAATAAAGTTAAAAAAGAATCAAATAAAGCTTTAGTATCTTTAAGAAAAGAACAAGATATAAATAATAGTAAAATTCCATTTAGCTACGGATACTCGGCATTAAATATAGGCTCTGCATTAAAGTTTTGTGCTTTATTAGAAGGTGATGCTGATGTATATTTAAGATACGAAAGGCTCAATTCTTGGGATTTAGCTGCTGGGGATTTTTTAATAAATCAAAGTGGTGGATTAATGTTAGGGCTTGATAAACAAAAATTGAATTATAATACGCCCAATTTTTCTTGCAAACCTTTTATAGCGTTTTCAAGTGTATTTAATAAGGATTAATATGAATATTTTTAACACACATAGAATAGTTTTTGAAGGTTCTTCGGTTAGCAAATATTTAAGTGATAATTTAACTTGCATTCAATTTAGTTTAAATGGTGTGATTGATGCTGGATTTTTACCAAAACCAACTGATGATAATTTTATAAAGCATGTTTTTATTTCTCACACTCATTTAGACCATATTTGTGCTATTGCTTTATATGTTGATAATTATTTTTTAAAACTTCAAGATAGTATTTGTATATATGCTAGTAAAGAAAGTATAGATAATCTCAAAGAGCATTTTTTTAACAATAAAATTTGGCCTGATTTTGCAAAGATAAAATTGCCAAATGGAAGTCCTGCTATAGTTTATAAAGAAATTAATGTAGGAGATAAATTATTAATAGATGATATAACAATAGAGCCAGTTAAGAGCTATCACACTGAAGGTAGTTTTGGCTTTATTTTAAGCTATGATAAAGATAGTATATATTTTACTTCAGATACTTATTATCACGATGATATAGTGGAATTAATCAATAAAAGAACTGATATAAGACAAGTAATTGCTGATGTTAGTTTTGATTCAAGTTTAGAAAAACTAGCACAAGATTCAAAACACTTAACTCCAAAATTATTAAAAAAAATACAAGAGCAAGTAAGAGATGATGTGATTTTCCATGTATATCACATTAAATATTGCTTTAAAGATAAAATAGAAGAAGAATTAAGAGAATTTAATATCTTAAAAGATTATGGAATGATTATTAAAAATGGTTCATTTATGCAATTTAATACAAATTATCAAAGTGATATGATAAATGTATTGAAAAGACATAATTTAGACCAAGAACAAAAACTAGAAACCATACTTGAATGCTTTTCTCAAATTTCTAAAAACTCTGATTCTAAAGCCAACCTAAATACCTTAGGCGAAATGGTTAAACAAAACATTCAAGCTGATAGATGTAGTGTATGGTTTATTGATAATGAAAGAAAAGAATATTATACCTTACACGCTGATGGAGTAGGTGAGATTAGAGTTCCTTTTGGTAAAGGAATAGTAGGTCGTGCAATTGAGACAAAAGAAGCTATTTTAGAAAATAATCCAAAAAGCAATCCGTATTTTGATAGCTCAAATGATGAGAGAACAAAATATAGCACTAAATCAATTTTAGCTATGCCTATTTTAAATAGTGAGCACGAAGTTATTGGGGTATTCCAAGCTTTAAATAAACTTACAGATATTAATAATAATTTTGATAAAGATGATTTAGATTATCTAAGAATTGCAGCTGATTATTCAGGTAAGATTTATGAAGGAATGAAATTCCAAGAAGATATTTTAAACGCTCAAAAAGATTTAATTTATTCAATAGCTGAAATGGTTGAGAGCAAAAGTGAAGAAACAGGAAATCATGTAAAAAGAGTAGGTAAAATAAGCGAAGCTATAGCAAGACAAATGGGATTAAGCGAAGAAGAAGTAACGCTAATTAGTTATGGTGCTCCAACTCACGATATTGGTAAGATTGGAATTCCCGATGCTATTTTAAATAAACCTGGAAGACTTGATGAAAAAGAATTTAAAACTATGCAAAAACACGCACAAATAGGATATGAAATGTTGCATAGGTTTAAAGGCAAAATTATGGAAGCAGCAGCAATCATCGCTCACGAACACCACGAAAAATATGCAGGTGGTGGCTATCCAATGGGTAAAAAAGGTGATGATATTCATATTTATGCAAGAATTGTTTCTTTAGCTGATGTTTTTGATGCGCTTGCAAGTGATAGATGTTATAAAAAAGCTTGGCCACTTGATGAAGTTTGCAAATATATTAGTGATAATTCAGGTTTTCAATTTGACCCTAAAGTGGTTGAAGCATTTTTTGCTTGTAAAGAAGAAATATTTGCAATAAAAGAAAAATATGTTGATAAATATATTGATGATAATTTAATGTGATTGTAATTTGTTGATTTTTTAGATTAATCCAAATTAATTTTTCATTGATTTGGATTAATTATTTGCTTTAATTTAAACTATTAATACTTTTTTAAATAAAATTATTTATAATCGCTCCTTTTTTTAAAATTAGGAGTAATTTAATGTTTTTTAAAAATAATAAAGAAATACAAGACAAGATTATTAACGAGTTAAAAGATAAAGAAGCTATTTTAAAAGCTATTTATAAAGAAATGGCGATTATAGAATTTGATACTAAAGGAAATATTGTTGATGCAAATGAGCATTTTTTAAAAGCTACGAAATATACACTAGCAGAGATAAAAGGTAAGCATCATAGAATATTTTGTGATAAACATTATGTTAATTCAAGTGATTATTCAATCTTTTGGCAAGAATTATCAAGAAATATTCCACAAAGTGGTCAGTTTAAAAGATTTGCAAAAGATGGTCAAGTAGTTTATTTAGAAGCAAATTATTTACCAATAGTAGATGAACAAAATCAAGTTTATAAAGTAATTAAGTTTGCTGCTGATGTTACAGAACACGAAAATGAATTGTTGGATTTAAAAAATACAATTAATGCGGCAAGTAAGTCTATGGCTTTAATTGAATTCACTCCAAACGGGGAAATACTTGATGCAAATGATAATTTTTTAAATACATTAAATTACAGAAAAAGCGAAATTATAGGTAAACATCATTCTATGTTTTGTGATAGTGAATATGTAAAAAGCAGTGATTATAGAAAATTTTGGGAAGATTTAAGAAGCGGACATTTTCAATCAGGTCAATTTATAAGATATACAAAAGATAATAATCCTGTATATTTAGAAGCAAGTTACAATCCTGTTTATAATGTTGAAGGTAAGGTTTATAAGGTAATTAAATTCGCAAGTGATGTTAGCGAGCAAGTAATAAGAGATTTGAATAAAAATAAAATCGTAAGCGAGTTAGCACAAAAAAATGATGAAAGCACAAATGAAGGTAGTAAAGTTATTGCTAAAACCGTGCAAAATGTCCAAGAAATAGCAGAAATTATGAATGAAAGTAGTGAATTGGTTAATTCGTTAAATAC
Organism: Campylobacter sp. 2018MI01; assembly: GCF_018501205.1. NCBI lineage: Bacteria > Pseudomonadati > Campylobacterota > Epsilonproteobacteria > Campylobacterales > Campylobacteraceae > Campylobacter > Campylobacter sp. 2018MI01. The sequence continues at coordinate 27,618 of NZ_JAHCZE010000007.1, forward strand.
TCAATCAGATGAGATTGTATCTGTTATTCAAACTATTAAAGATATTGCAGAGCAAACTAATTTATTAGCATTAAATGCTGCTATTGAAGCCGCTCGTGCTGGCGAGCATGGTCGTGGTTTTGCTGTGGTTGCTGATGAGGTTAGAAAACTTGCTGAAAGGACTGCAACATCAATTAATGAAATTACTTTAACAATTAATTCTATTAGAAATGTTAGTGCTAATGTTGTTGAGAGTATAAATAAAAGCATAGCTCAAGTAAATGATAGTGTTGTGTTAGCAAATACTGCAAATGAATGTATGAATAAAATCAAACAAAGTTCAGAAGAAGTAGCAAGAGCTATGGAAGAAAATAAATAAATATAATTTGAAATTCTTAGGAATTTCAAATTAGTTTTTTAAGTCTTTTTGCAATTCTTTTAAAAAAATTCTCGCAACATCACTTAATTTATCATCAATCCAAATTAACCTTAAATTAGAAGTAATTAATGGGTTTATAGGCTTAAAACATAAATCATCATTAGTGTTAATTAATTTATCAAGAGATAATGCGTATCCAATATCTTCTTTAACAAAAATTGCAGCATTGTATAATAAATCATAAGTAGCTACTATATTTAGCTTATCTTGATTTTGCCTTAAAACATTTGGCATTTCTTGCGTAAAACCTTGTCTTGATACTATAAGTGGCATTTGAAATAAATCATTTATGCTTATATCTTTTTGCTTAGCGTATTTTGAAGTATTTTTCATAATAATCCCCCAAGTATCACTATGATTTAAATCTAAATAACTAAAATTGCTAATATCAAATTCTTGAACTACAACGGCAAAGTCTATTAAAGAATTTTGTAATTTATTTACCACATTTTCATAGTTTCCACTAAATATATGAAACTTAATATTTTTATTTTGTAGCTTTTTAGCAGTTCTTGCTATTTTGACTATTCCAATTGATTCAGCACAGCCTATATAAACATCTCCACCATTAAAATCTTTTAAATTTTTAAATTCTTGCTTGGTTTTATCAACTAAATCTAAAATATCACAAGCTCTTTTATAAAGCATTTCTCCTTCTTTTGTGAGAATGATTTTATAATTTGTCCTAATAAAAAGTTTTTGCCCTAATTTTGTTTCTAAATCTTTTAATTGTCTTGATAGATTTGGTTGAGTAAGATTTAATTTATTAGCTGCTTTAGTTATATTTTGTAATTTTGCAGATTCTATAAAATATTTTAAAACTCTAATTTCCATAATATTCCTTAGAAATAATTAATTTTTATAATTAATTATATATTATAAGTATTTGATATTTCTTTTAAAAATAAATAAAATTATTTTACTTTTAAAACAAGGAGATTTTTTATGAATAATTTTATTTTTCACAATCCAACTAAGATTTATTTTACTGATGAAGTAGAGCAATCTTTAGAATTTGAATTAAGTAAATATGGTAAAAACATTGTTTTGGTTTATGGTTGCGGCTCGGTGCATAAAAATGGTATTTTTAACCAAATTGTAAAAATACTAGATAAATTAGGCAAAAATGTAGCATATATTGATGGTGTTATGCCAAATCCTACTTTAGAAAAATTAAACTCAGGTGTAAAGATAGCAAGAGAGCATAAAGCTGATTTTTTATTAGCTTTAGGTGGTGGTTCTGTTTGTGATTATACAAAAGCTTTAGCAGTTAGTATAAACTCAAGCGATGATTATTGGGATAGGTATTTTATAAATCAACTTGAGCCAAATTGTGATGTAGTTTCGTTAGGTTGTATTTTGACAATGTGTGGGACAGGCTCTGAAATGAATGGTGGTAGTGTAATTACAAATGAAAAAACTCATCAAAAAATAGGAAAAGTTTTTAATGATAAAAGAGTATTTCCTAAGTTTTCTATATTAAATCCTAAATACACTTTCAGTCTTAGCAAATACCAAATGATAAATGGAATTTATGATGCGTTTAATCATATTTTAGAGCAATATTTTTCAAAAGAAGATGATAATGTGAGTGATTATTTAGCAGAAGGGCTTATGCGTTCAATAATCTCATCAAGCAAAATTGCAAACAAAAATCCTAATGATTATAAGGCTAGAAGTGATATTATGTGGGCAAGTACTCTAGCATTAAATACTATGCTTCATTGTGGTAAAAATGGAGATTGGATGGTTCATATGATAGGTCAGGCAATTGGTGGCTTTACCAATGCAACGCACGGAGCTACTTTAAGTGCTATTAGTTTGGCGTATTATGAATACATAATGCCTTATAATATTGATAAATTTAAAAGGTTTGCTATTAATGTCTGGGATATAAAAGATAATAAAAGCGATGAAGAAATAGCTAAATTAGGGCTACTTGCTATGAAAGATTGGATGAGTGAGCTAGGTCTTTGTATGAATATAAAAGATTTATTAGTAGATGAAAGCTTGATTGAAGATATTGCTAATAATGTATTCATTTTAAATGGTGGTTATAAGGAGCTTAATAAAGATGAAATTATTCATATACTTAAGAAAAGTTTTTAGCATTTTTATTGGTTTAGGAGCTTTTTGTGTGTTAAATGGATTTAGCAATGATGAAATATATGTTGAAATAAATAATCAAGAATTAAGAATAAAATTAGAAAGTAATTCATCATCAACTGCTCTTTATGAAGTATTACAAAAGTCTGATTTGAATGTTTTAATGAATGATTATGGTGGGTTTGAAAAGGTAGGAAGAATTGATAAAAATCTTCCTACTAATGATAAATATTTTCAAGCTAAAGCACTTGATTTGATTTTATATAATGCTAATAATATAGTAATTTATTATGATAATAATTCTTGGAGTTTTACTAAATTAGGAACAATTTATGGCATTAGTAAAGATGAGTTAAAAAAGCTTTTAGGTAATGGCAAAATTAATGCTAGGTTTTATGTTAAAAATAAGGATTAATTATGATTAAGTATGTAAAAGCAAATTCTATTGAGCATAAACTTATGCTTAAACAAGCTAAAGAAGCTATGAAAATAACTTTTAAAATTAACAATACTTATAATGAACCAGAAGAATTAAATAAATTATTTTCTCAATTAATTGGTAAAGAAGTAGATAAAAGTTTTACTTTATTTCCGCCTTTTAATACGGATTGTGGTAAAAATATTTCAGTAGGCAAAAATGTATTTATAAATAGCGGTTGTAAATTTCAAGACCAAGGAGGAATTTATATAGGAAATAATGTTTTAATAGGGCATAATGTAGTATTAGCTACTATAAATCATGATATAAATCCATTTAAACGCTCTGATATGGTATTAAAGCCAATAACAATAGAAGATAATGTTTGGATTGGGTCAAATGCCACAATACTTAGCGGAGTAAAAATTAAAAAAGGCTCAATAATAGCAGCTGGTGCGAAGGATTAATTATGATTAAGTATGTAAAAGCAAATTCTATTGAGCATAAACTTATGCTTAAACAAGCTAAAGAAGCTATGAAAATAACTTTTAAAATTAACAATACTTATAATGAACCAGAAGAATTAAATAAATTATTTTCTCAATTAATTGGTAAAGAAGTAGATGAAAGTTTTACTTTATTTCCGCCTTTTAATACAGATTGCGGTAAAAATATTTCAGTAGGCAAAAATGTATTTATAAATAGTGGTTGTAAATTTCAAGACCAAGGTGGAATTTATATTGGAAATAATGTTTTAATAGGGCATAATGTAGTATTAGCTACCATAAATCATGATATAAATCCATTTAAACGCTCTGATATGGTATTAAAACCAATAACAATAGAAGATAATGTTTGGATTGGTTCAAATGCCACAATACTTAGCGGAGTAAAAATTAAAAAAGGCTCAATAATAGCAGCTGGTGCGGTGGTCACTAAAGATGTTGAGGAATTTCAAATAGTAGCAGGGGTTCCAGCTAAATTAATTAAAACTATAAAATTAAGCTAATTAATAAATTAGCTTAATAATTTTTCTTGTTGAGTTTTTATGATATTTACAATTGAGCGAATATTATCAATTGTATATGGTAATGGTAGGAAATCTACTTCTTGAATAATCTTTTCAATATTAGGTGTTATTTTATGATTATTTAGTATAAGAATTAATTTAAAGCAATATTCATCTTGTGCTTTTACTAAACGATTTAAATCATATTCATTAAAAGTATTAATTAGATTTGCGTCTAATAAAACAGCTCTATAAGCGCAATTTACCCCATCTTCAATTTTTTCTAAAAGACCATTACTTGATTGGTTTTGAATGCAGTTTATTTCATAGCTTTCAAGATTTGCAGTGATTGTTTTTGATATGTCAATATTGTTATGAACTATTAAAACACTTAATCTATCTTTTGGAGTTACATCTGGTAAATTATTTTCTTTATCATTGATTAGTATTGGGATACTAAGACAGATTGCGTGATTAATTCTTTCATTTGTATCCTTAAAGGCATAGCTAGAACCATCAATTTTTTTCATATATCCACTAAATTTATGTAATTGTTCTGATATAGATAATTTTTTAGGATTAGTAAAGCTTTTAAATAGTTCAGTTTTTTTATCATCAACAACCCCACAAACTCCAATATCAACGCATAAAAGAGTTCTATTTTGCATATTATTCATAATTCCAATATCAATAAATATGGTTTCATTTTCTACATTTTGATTAATCAAATCAGCAGCAGCCCAAATAGCATTGATAATATTTGTATAATCTCCATAAAAATACCTATTTGGCATACATTTTTCATTGTTATCGTTTAGATATAACATATCTTGTCTAACTAAAAATATATTATTTTTAACACTAGCTTCGTAATTTAGCGTTTTGAAAAAATACAAAAATACTTCTTGTAAATCAAAATATAAAGATGATTTTTCAAAACTTTCACTTTCAAATTCTGCTTCATCGCTAACACTAAACATTTTTACTTTTTTAGTTTTTAATTTCATTTTTAGCTTGTAAATATAAGCTAATAATAAAACTATTAAGCCACCTAAAACTACAAATAAAAGTATTGTATCTTTATCAGAAAAATCTATTTTAGAATCTGCAAATAGATAGGTTGAGATTAAAATTAATAATAATTTTTTCATATTTTCCTTTCAAATAATAAGCATTGCATCGCCGTATGAGTAAAATTTATATTTATTTTTAATAGCTTCTTCATAAAGTTTTAAAGTATTTTGCCTACCTATAAAACTAGCTACTAACATAATTAAAGTTGATTTTGGCAAATGAAAATTTGTTAATAAATAATTTTGTCTAATTGGCCTATTAGATGGGTTTAAAAATAAATCACATTCACCACTACTTTTTTTTGTCCTTGCATAATACTCTATTGTTCTTGTAGCAGTTGTGCCAACCCCTAAAATAGGTATATCACTATTAATTAATTTTATTGCTTCATCGCTTAGATTAAAGTATTCGCTATGCATTTTATGTTCTTGTATGTTTTCACATTCTACGCTAGCAAAAGTTCCTGCACCAACATGTAAAGTAATATAAGCGCTTTTTTTATCTTTTAGACTATCTAAAACTCTATTCGTAAAATGCAATGACGCAGTAGGTGCTGCAACAGCTCCAATATTTTTAGCAAACACACTTTGATAATTTATCTCATCATCTAAATTATCCATTCTTTTAAGATATGGTGGTAGTGGAATATGTCCGATTTTTTCGCTAATTGTTAAAACTTCATCGGTTTTTAAAACTTCATTGTTTTTGCAAAATTTCACAATTCTGGTGCCATCTGCGTTTAGCTTTAATATTTTTGCGTTTAAATTATCTTGAAAAATTAAAATATCATCTTCTTTAACTTTACCCCTAACTTGCACTAAAAACTCATCATTTGCTAGAATTTTATTTATAAATAATTCACATTTTGCACCACTAATTTTATTGCCATAAAATCTAGCTTTAAATACTTTAGTATCATTAAAAATCAAAGCACATTCAGGCAAAAAATTAGCTAATTCATAAAATACACTATGAGTAATTTTTCCACTATTTTTTTCATATACTAATAGTTTTGCACTATCAGCAGGATTTGCAGGGTATTTTGCTATTAATTCTTCTGGCAAATCATAATCATAAGAACTTAGTAAATTATCAAGCATTTTTATCTTCTAATAATTCTTTTTCATCATCTTCGCTATCTATATCAGGGTCAGCTGGATTTACTACTTTAGCAATATAAATTGAAATAGCATAAAGCCCAATTAAAGGAATTGCCATTAAAAATTGCGAAAATACATCAGGCGGGGTCATAATTGCTGCAAATATAAAAATAACTAATATAGCAACTCTAAAATTTCTAATAAGAGTTTTTTCAGTTACAAGACCAATTTTTGCTAAGAAAAATATAGCAACAGGTAATTCATATCCTAATCCAAATGCAATTACTAATTTTGTAAAAAAGCTCACATATTCAGAAATTGAAGGCATAGCCTTATATTCTCCACCGCTAAAATTGATTAAAAAATCAAAAGCAATAGGAACTACTAAATAATAACAAAACGCCGCACCAATTAAAAACATAATAGTAGCACTAAATACAAAAGGCACTACAAATCTTTTTTCATTCTCATATAAACCTGGTTCAACAAATTTCCAAGCTTGCCACAAAATTATAGGCAATGCTACAAGAAATGCTGCAAATAAAGAAACTTGCATAGCAGTGAAGAAATTCTCTTGTGGTTTATAAAATATAATTTCAGAGCCTTCAGGCAATACATTCATAAGTGGAACACAAATAAAATGCAGTATTGGTTTCCAAAATACAAAACATACAAAAAAAGCTAAAATCAAAGCAACTACACTAATAAATAATCTTTTTCTAAGTTCAATTAAATGTGGTTTTAATTCTTCAAACATTTTCGCTCTTTTCTTTTAAAAATTGTTCTCTTTTGCTAAGTTGCTTTTCTTCTGTATTTATATTTTTTTCTTCTGTAGAATTTGAATTTTGATTTGAGTTTTCTGTATTTTTTACACTATCAATAGTGCTATTTAAAGCATTTTGTGCGTCTTTTTCAAAATCACTTAAAGTATTTTTAATCTCATCAAATTCTTCAAAGCTTAGTTTTTTTCTGATACTATCATTTGCTTTTGTGATTTCTTCTTTATATTTTCTAGCTTCATCTTTTAATTCGCTAATATTGATTTCGTTTTCTATACTTGATTTAGCTTCGTTAATTTGTTTTTTAACAGCCTTTAATAATTTTGCGATTTCAACTATAGTGCCAGGTAGTTTTTCAGGTCCTAAAACCAAAACAGCAACTATTAAAATAATAACAATTTCCATAAAACTCATAATAAAACTCTTTTAGATAATTTTTTGCTGAATTTATCTAATTTTTTTTAATCGTTAGTTTAAATTAAGTTTTGCTACTTAATCTTTTTAAAGTTATATTTAGTTATATTTAATTAATATATTTACTAATTATTAAATTATTTTAAAGGGGTAAAATATGAAAATTAATTCAAATAATTATAACTTACCATTACAAAAGGTAAATAATAATCAAGCATTAGTTCAAGGAAGACTTGAAAATAAAGAAAATGCAAAAAGATATGATGATTTTATTAAAATGTTTTACCCCGATACTCACGATAGCTTGGATTTTAATTACCCAACTAATAGCAATGAAGCAAAAATTCAAAGTATGGTTATTTATATGTTACTTGAACATCAAGATGCTTTATATGGCGATATGTATACGAATACAATTTATGAAAGAGCCTTTAGTCCTGAAGCAAATCAAGATGTGCAAAAAGATTTAAAAGATTTTTTAAAGGAGCATTCGGATAGCTCAGGAGATTATAAATGGGATCAAGATGTAATAATAGCAAAGCTATTTAATGCAAGAAATATTAGCGAAGATGAGTTTAAGCAAAGATATCTAGCAAGAATTGATGAGATAAAACAAGGCAAAGAGCATGAAAATATTCAAAATAGTGAAAATATTCAAGATAGCAAAAATCCAAAGCCAAGTGATGAAATATCTAGCATAAATGAAAATGATGAAAAAGTTGAAGATAAAAAAGACAAAACCGAAGATAAAAAACCATTCGAAGCCATAGAAGTAAAAGGCACAAGCACTCGTGAAAGTATGGAAGAAATACTTAGCAAAATTAATATTCAAAATATCAAAGATGAAAGAGATTTATTAGCTATTTTAATGGCGTATAAAGATAGCGAGAATTTATATGATAAAAGAGTTTAAAATAAAGGAAAGTTATAAAATTGTTAAAATGAATATAGATTAATATTTTATATAAATAAGAATTAAAGCTAAAAATTTTATAAAAGAGTTTAGATATAAATTAAATATCTATTAATATTTTTTTAAATCTACCGATATAGAAAAATAACGGGGGTTTAAAATGCAAATAACAAATAACAATTATATAAATTATCAAACAAATATTAAAAATCAAATTCCAACCACTCAAACTCCTAAAGATAATCTAAAAGAACAAGTTATGAATTTATTAAAAGATGTTCCACAAGATGAATGTGGAACTTATGAGCCAAATAATACGCAAAGAATACTTTTGGGTGTAAATAAATCTAAGCATCCAGAGCTTCACGCTATGCTTGAAAGCGAGTTTATGGAAGGTATGCTTTTTTATGGAATGAGTAAAAAAGAGCGAGAATACTGGATAGAAACGGGCAAGAGTGTCGGAGCTGAAGAAATGGTAAAAGTGATTAATTCTTTACACCCTGCATTTTTCAACGAAAACGATGACAAAAAGGCTCTTTCTAAGCTAGACGCTTTACAAATAAATACAAAAGCTAATAATATTTATAATCAAGCATTTATTAAAAACGATTTAAAACTTTTAGAGTTTTTAAAGCAAAACGAGATTGTGGGCGTTAGATTTGCTACTAATGATACAAATTTTGGAGATACTAGCGTGCCTGAGTTTTATCTAAGCAGATTTTCTCAAGGCAATATAAAGCTAGGAGATGTCTTTTGTGGGAGTGGTGGCTTTATGGATAGGCTTATGGATTTATTTGCTCTTGATGATTTAGATGAATTTAAAATCGGTTATTTGGCTTTAAAAATAGAAGTTGATTTATACAAAGAGCAAAATGGTTATGAAAAACATTTTGGAGAGAAATATTCACAAGAAAATTCCGAAAAAGATGAGAATATAAAAAGAAAACCCATAGAAGTAAAAGGCACTAGCACTCGTGAAAGTATGGAAGAAATACTTAGCAAACTTGATATTCAAAATATCAAAGATGAAAGAGATTTATTAGCTATTTTAATGGCGTATAAAGATAGCGAGAATTTATATGATAAAAGAATTTAAAATAAAGGAATAATTATGAAAATAAATTCTTATTCAACATATCAAATAACTAATATAAGCAAAAAAGAAACAAATAACGAGATTAAAAAAGTAGACAATAAAGCAGATGATAAAAAGGTAGGTGAAGTATTAGGATACGGAATTGATAAAGATGGCTTTTTTACAAGTGATTTTAACAAAGCAGCAGGTATTCCGGAAGATTTTAAAATACATAGCGATAGTTTAAAATCTTTAGTAGAACATAATGAAAATGCAATATCACTTTATAAAATTTGTAAATCAATTGATATAGCAAAAAGCGTTGGTAATGCTTATAATGTTGTAAGACAAGTTGTAGGAGATGAATTTTTAAACTCAAACGATAGTTTTTCTAAAGATACTTTGTCAAACACCCCACATTTATATGAAATGAGAAAAAGCACCTTAGAAGTTACTCAAATATTTGATAATGATGACAAATTTAATAATTATTTTAAATCTAAAGAGTTTTCTAATGTTTTTTCAAAGCACAAAGACACATACTCATTATCAACCATTTTTGGTGCAGATGGTAATGTTTTTAATTATTATGAAACACGAGATGATAATATTTACGCTAAATGGCTTAGAAACTCTGCTTCAGTTTGCTGGAATCCACATGAAGAACATTATAAAACTGAAAACAGCGAATATACAAAAGGTGGCTTACTAATTGCAGCTCTTAGTAGTAATTATTTTTTGGTAGAAGGTGAGCGAACTGATTATGCTAAGCAAATAGGAGAGGATAGATTTACTCCTATGGATAGGTTAAATTATGGAGCTTTGCCAAAAGAACTTAGCTCATTAAAATTACAAAATGTAGATGGGTTTGATGGTAAAGAATTTGAAAGTATTATGAAGCGATATCAAAAATTATTATATGAAATGCTAAGTGGTAAAAATCTAAAAGCTCCTAAAGATATAGATAATTACGAAACATTTGAAGAGTTTTTGCAAGTGGCTTTACAATACAGCCAAAAAAATATAAGTTTATTTGATATGAAAGTATAAGGATTTGTTATGATGGTTAATGGAGTAAATAATTTTTCAAATACTTATGTAAATACACTTAATAATAAAAACTCACAAAATAAAGCAAATGATGGGGCTAGTTTAGAATATCTTAAACTAGCCCAGCAAAAGCTAGAAAACGATCCGACTTACAATCCAATAAATGATAAAAATCTAAATCTTGGAGAAAAGGCAGGTTATTGTGTGTTTGGAGCATTAGACCCTGATTTAGTAGAAGAAATAAGCAAAGAATTTATGAAAAATTGGGTAGAAATTGATAAAAAAGAGCTTGATAGAACGCTAAACTCACTAAATATGCCATCTTTAGGTTTGCCTGATGATTTTCCTTTAGGTTATATAGATAGTAAGAAAATGCCAAGCGTTGAAGAATTACAAGCTAGAGTTAAAGAAAAAGAAAATTTAAGAAATAATGCAATAAATACAAAAGAAGAAATTAAACAAGAAGAAAAAGAAGAACAAACTAAAGAAAAACCATTTGAAGCCATAGAAGTAAAAGGCACTAGCACTCGTGAAAGTATGGAAGAAATACTTAGCAAAATTAATATTCAAAATATTAAAGATGAAAGAGATTTGTTGGCTATATTTTTAGCCTATAAAAATGGCGAGAATTTATACGATAAAAAAGTTTAGATTAAAAGAATTTAAAATCGTAAAAATTAGCATAATTTTAAAACTAATCAAAAATTATTATATTTGTTTAATAAGCTAAGGAGTTTAATACAATTAAGGTTTAAAAACTTAAACCCTAATTGTATTTTCAAAATTTTTTAAAATATAATTGTTTTATTACCTGCAATAAATACTTTATCATCAAACACTTTTTCAAGGGCATTTCTTAGCACTAGAGTTTCTATTTTTTTACCTGCTTTTCTTAAATCTTTTGAATTATAAGTGTGATTTACTCTAACTATGTCTTGAAAAATAATAGGCCCTTCATCTAAATTATCCGTTACAAAATGCGCACTTGCTCCTATGATTTTAACCCCACGCTCATAAGCTTGTAGATATGGATTTGCACCGATAAATGCAGGTAAAAAAGAATGATGAATATTGATGATTTTATCTTTAAAAGTATTTACAAAATTTGGGCTTAAAATCCGCATATATTTTGCTAATACTATATAATCAACATTGTATTTTTTAATCTCTTGAATTATATCTTGCTCGTAAAGTTCTTTATCTTTGCTAGTATCAATTAGGCTAAAATCTATATCAAATCTTTTCACAAAATCGCTTAAATCGTGATTTGCCATAACTTTTAAGATATTCGCATTTAGTTCATCTTCATAGTTTGCAAGTAGCAAATCACCTAAACAATGAAGCTCTTTTGAAGCTAGGATTATTATGTTTTTCTTTCTTTTTGGGCTAAATGTGATTTGTGCGTCTTTTAAAATCTGTTTTAAATTATTTATAAAATCATCTTTTACACTTTCACTTGAGCTTAAAATCGCTAGAAAATAAAAAGAATTTGTATCGCTATTTACAAATTCATTATTGCTTTCTATATTAAATCCCGCCTTATAAATCTCATTTGAGATAATAGCCACAAGCCCTTTTTTATCAGGGCAAGTGATTTTTAAGATATATTCATTCATAATTTATCCTATGTTATTTAATTCAGCTTTTATTTCATTTAATTCGTTTTCAGCTTTTTGCATAGCAATTTTGTTTTGTTCTACAACTTGTGCTGGTGCGTTAGCTACGAATTTTTCATTGCTTAGCATTTTGTTTAGCTTTTCGTATTCTGCTAGAACTTTTTTATATCTATTTTCTAACTTAGCTTTCATTTCATCAAGTGCTTTGCTATCTACAAAAATAGCGGTTTTTAGGTTCGTGCTAACATTTACGCTAAAGCTTTCTTTAGGATTCTCATCTTGGCTTAATTCTCCTACTTTAGCTAATTTTGCTATTAGTTTTAGATAATATTCATCAAATTTATGTTCGCTTATAATTTGTGCCGGAGCATTTTTATCAGTAATATTTGCTGTTTTTTTGATACTTCTTAGGCTATTAATCGCTTCTTTGCAAAGCTCGTAGTTTTTGATAATTTGCTCTTCAGTGGTTGAAATCTCATTTATTTTAGGGTACTTTTCTACCATAATTGAGCCATTTTCAAAAATACTTGTGCTGCCTAATTTATGATATAAATAATCACTAATAAATGGCATAAATGGACTAAGCAATTTCATAGCGTTTAAAAACACACTAGCAAGCTCATCTATACTACTCTCATCAGCCTTGCTAAACTCAATTCCATAATCACAAAACTCATCCCATAAAAACTTATAAATATTCATAGCAGCATCATTAAATCTATATTCATCTAAGTTTTTGCGAGTTTCATTTACGCATTTTTGAAATTCTGCGTTTATATAAATACCTAGTGTTGTTTTATAGCTACCTAGTATCTTATAATCCTTACCTTTAAGTAGTAAGAAATTTACCGCATTATAAAGCTTATTTGTGAAGTTACGAACTAAAATCATTCTATCTTCACTCATTCTTATATCTCTTCCTTGAACGGCTAAAAGTGCTAAAGTAAAACGTAGTATGTCAGCACTATATTTATCAATGCTATCAAGTGGGTCAATTACATTGCCTTTACTCTTACTCATTTTTTGTCCGTTTTCATCTTTTACAAGTGCGTGAAGGTAGATATCTTTAAATGGGATTTCGCCTAGCTCATTTTCACTTTGAAATAGCATTCTACATACCCAGAAAAATAATATATCAAAGCCTGTAATTAAAAGCGAATTTGGATAAAAGTCTTTTATATCGCTTTCATTCCATAAAGTGCCTTTACCAAAATCGCCATTGTTATAACCTAGAGTTGAAAATGCCCAAAGTCCCGAGCTAAACCAAGTATCAAGCACATCTTTATCTTGAGTGATACTATCACAGCCACATTTTTCGCATTTTTCTACCTTGCTTTCACTTACATGAATATGTTCGCACTCATCACAATAATAAACAGGAATTTGATGTCCCCACCAAAGTTGTCTGCTGATACACCAAGGGCGTAATTCTCTTAACCAAGCATTAAAGCTATTTATCCAATGAGCTGGATAAAACTTAGCATCACCATTATTTACTTTTTCTATAACTTTTGTTGCAATGTCGGTTTTTACAAACCATTGTTTAGAAATATACGGCTCAACGATATTTTTACAACGATAACAATGTCCAACTTGATTTACATAATCTTCAATTTTTTCAATAAAGCCTAATTCGTTTAGTTTATCAACTACTATTTTTCTAGCCTCAAGTCTTTCAAGTCCTTTAAACTCAGCACAATGCTCGTTTAAAATCCCATTTTCATCAAAAATAGTTAAAAACTCTAGATTATGTCTAAGTCCTACTTCATAGTCATTATTATCGTGAGCTGGTGTTACTTTTACAATTCCTGTTCCAAAGCTCATATCAACATGGCTATCAGCTATGATTTTTATTTTACGATTTATAATAGGCAGCGTAACTTCTTTACCAACTAAGTGCTTATATCTTTCATCATTAGGATTTATCATTACGGCAGTATCGCCAAAATAAGTCTCAGGTCTAGTAGTTGCAACTACTAAATAATCCTTATCATTTAAAAAATATCTTATATGATAAAGTTTGCCTTTATTTTCTTCATATTCAACCTCAATATCACTTAATGCTCCATCTTTTGTGCACCAGTTTATCATTCTGTTATTTTGCTCTATTAAGCCTTTATTATAAAGGTCCACAAAAGCTTTTTTAACAGCATTTTGAAGCCCTTCATCCATAGTAAAACGAAGTCTTGAAAAGGCAGGGGTAATGCCTAGTGCTTGCATTTGCTTAACTATAGCTCCACCGCTTTGCTCTTTCCATTCCCATACTTTTTCTATGAATTTTTCACGGCCTAATTCTTCTTTTTTAATCCCTTTTGCTAATAGTTGCTTTTCAACTACATTTTGAGTGGCAATGCCTGCGTGGTCAAGTCCAGGTTGATAAAGCACCTTAAAGCCATCCATTCTTTTATATCTTGTAATAATGTCTTGCAAGGTAAATGTAAGTGCGTGTCCTATATGTAAAACACCTGTAACATTTGGCGGTGGCATCATAATTGCAAAGTTTTTGCCATTTTCTTGAATGTTTTTATTTCCATCTATTTCAAAATAGCCTTTTTGTTTGCAAAATTCATAATAATCTTTTTCAATTTCTTTTGGATTGTAAAAATCGCTCATAAATAATCCTTAAATTAGTGTTTTTTGCCATTTTATTAATTTTTGCTTATTTTTAGGTTATTTTGCTAGACTTTTTGGATTTTAATTTTAGAAAGGTAGTTATTATGAATTTGCTAATTCGTTCTTTTTTAGTTTTTATATTTTACTTATTTACTTGTTTTTTCTTTAGAATTTCATTTATTATAATGTTTTATGAAAAAACAATGAAATCTAAAGATATTTTTACTGCTATATACGATGGCATGAGATTTGATTTACAATTTTGCTCTGGCTTTATTGGGGCTTATTATTTATTTTCTTTACTAACGCTAAGATTTAATTTTAATAAGTTTGTTTCTAAGTTTATTTTCAATATAGAGATATTTGTTATTGCTTTTATAAATCTTATGTTTTTTATATATTTTGGTATTTTTAGAAGTAATTTTGATAGTAATTTATTTTTATTTAAACATGAAGAAATGAGTCAGCTATTAAGTATAGCAATAAACGATAATCTAGGTATTTTACCTGCTACTATTATCTTTTTACTTTTTATATTATTAGCAAATAAGTTTCACAATTTTTTATTTTCTATAAAGAAAGATAAAAAGTTAAATTACAAGCAAATAGCTTTCAGTTTTTTATTTGTAATTTGTTTTGTATTGTTTGGTATTAATCAAAAATTCTCATTTACACAAAAAATTCTTTTTGACGTTATAAAAGCACAAGACAATCATATACTTCAAAGCAGTCTATTAGGGCATATGAAAGGGTTTTTTATAGCTGTAAGAAAAGAAATGAAGAAAAAAAATATAGATTTTGCTTATTTTAATATAGGTACCCCAAAAGAAGCTGCATGTAAATCTTTTGACATAAATCCTTGCAACGGCAAAATAAATTTGTATGAATATATAAAGCGTGTAAAAAATGATGAATTAGTTATAAAACCACGCAAAATTTACTATATTATAAGCGAAAGCCTATCAGATTGGGTGATGGATGATAAATTTAGTGAGCTTTTTAGCGATATTCAAAACTTTGTCAAAAGTAAAGCTACATATATAAAAGCATTAGAGAATGCCAGTGGTACAGCACAAAGTTTACAATTACAATTTTTGGGTATATATTTTAATGAAGAGGATAATTTATACTATTATAACAAAATAATAACCCCTAAAACTTCTTTAGCTAGTCATTTTAACCAAATAGGATATAAATCATTTTTTTATATGGGAAATACTAAAAACTGGAGTAATGTAGGAGATCTTGGAAAAAAAACAGGCTTCATAAATGAATATCATAAAGATAATATGATTACTTGGGCAAGAAAACACAATCTAAAAGAACCGTTGTATACTGATATGGGAATATTGGATGATGTGGCATTAGAGTACTTGGCTGAAAACTCAAAAGATAATAGCTTTAATGTTTTAATGACTATTACTAATCACAAGATTTATGATTTAGCATTTATGCAAAAAAATGATTTTGTTATCCCATTTGATAAGATAGAAAAATTAAGCACAAAGTACAAAAACGAATTAGCTACCATTTATTGGTATCAAAAGACTTTAGTAAATTGGATAGAAAAAACAGCACAAAATGAGCCTGATAGTCTTTTTGTAATTACGGGTGATCATTATGGTAGATTTAATATAGATGATAGCAATGATTTATTTATCACCCATTCAGTACCTGTTATAATGTATTATCCAAAGGCTAAGATTTATCCAACTTGTAAGATAACAAATCATCTTGATATAAGTGCTAGTATTATAAACCTAATCGCCCCTAAAGGTTATGAATATTTTAGTTTCGGAAGTCCTTGTTTTTCGTTAGAAAAAAAGGAAATTTTAGCTACTAATAAATATGGTTTTGAAATAGAATTTGAAAATGGAAAAATAACTAGCGGGGGGGGGTATTTGAGAATGGCTCAAGCACTTTCTTGGTATTTAGTTTATAAAGGAAACATAATTGAATAGATTAAATGATGAACAATTTGCGGCGGTTAATACTAGTTTAGGTAGTAATTTGATAATAGCAAGTGCAGGAACAGGAAAGACAAGCACAATAGTTGCAAGGATAGAAAAATTATTAAATGATGGTGCTAAAGCAAATAGCATTATGCTACTTACATTTACAAACAAAGCCGCTCGTGAAATGATAGCAAGACTTGAAAAAAAACTCGGCTCAAGCAAGATAAAAGGCATTGTAAGTGGGACATTTCACGCAATTAGTCTTGAATATCTTAAAAAGCATAAAAATATTCAGCTTAAGCGAAATAGTGAATTAAGAGCCTTGCTAAAAAGTATTTACGAAAAATATTCTCCTAATAAAGATGATTTGTTTGATTATTCATATTTAGCCGATATTTATTCAAGGTTTAATAATACTAATTTAGTTGATGATTTTCGTGGATATTTGAAGGCTAATTATGAAGAGCAAGGCGATAATATTAATTTTTATTGCAAAGTTTTAAGCGAATACGAAGAACAAAAAAAAGCTCATAATTATTATGATTTTGATGATTTATTACTAAATGCTAAGGATTTTTTCACAAATGATTATAAAAATGAGCCTTTTTATGAAGTTTTAGTAGATGAATATCAAGATACAAATAATCTTCAAAGTGCGATTTTAGACTCAATCCCTAAAAAATCTCTTTTTTGCGTAGGAGATTATGACCAAAGCATTTATGCGTTTAATGGGGCAAATATAGAAATAATTGGAAGTTTTAAAGACAGATATAAAAATGCTAGAATTTATTCACTTAATAAAAACTATAGAAGTGTTAGTAATATTTTAGAATTTGCAAATAGGGTTATTACAAAAAACGAAAGGCTATATCCAAAAGAGCTAATCGTAACTAGAAAAGAAGCTACAAAACCTATTAAATTACATAGTTTTAATCTAGCAAACGAACAATATGAATTCATTGCCAATGATATTTTAAGCAAACTTGAAGCAAATAATAGAGCTGATATTGCAGTGATTTATCGCAATAATTCAAGTGGTGATTTAATGGAAAGAAGCCTAAAGCAAAAGGGTATTAAAATAGCTAGAAAAGGTGGCAGTAGTTTTTATGAATTAAAAGAAATAAATACTCTTATAAATCTAGCTAATTTAACTAATAAAAATAGTGATATTTTAAGCTTTTTAGGGATTTTATTAGAGAGTAAAGGCGTTGGAAATGCTAAGGTAAATATTATTTATAAAGCATTTTTAGAATTAGGAAATGGCTCTTTATTAGAAGGTATTTTAAGACCTATTAAAAAAGATAATTACGATTTTTTAGCTAAAAGCGATGAGGCTTTTGGTCTGTTTGCAAGCACTCAAAATCAAGCTAAGCAAAGTGAGTTTAGCTTTTTAGCAACCGAGTTTAAAAATAATCCTGTTTTATTGTTAAAAGAATTAAAATTTGATAATGTAACCTTTCTTGAAGAACTTTATAAATTCTTAAAAGAAAATGAAAATATTGATAATCCTAGCGTTTTATTAAACAATGCTTATTCATCTAAGATTTTTAGCTTGATTATCAATAATCTTGCAGCTAAGCGTTCTTTTAAAGGTGCAAAAATAGTAAATGAGATAAAAGAGCAAAAGCTAGAAAATATTAAAAATAATTGTAAATATATTTTAGACGATGCGAAAAACTATAATACTTTTAAAGAATTTTATGAAAAAACTATTTTAAATATTGATTATGAAAATACTAAAGGAGTTCAGCTTTTAACCGTTCATGCTAGTAAAGGTTTGGAATTTGAAATTGTTTATTTGATTGACTTAGCGCAAGGTAGGTTTCCAAATCTAAAGCTTAGCAAAAGTGCTGGGGGTATTGATGAAGAGCGAAGATTATTTTATGTAGCACTTACAAGGGCAAAAGATGAACTTATTATGAGCTGGGCTAAAAGGCAAAAAGAAGATGATAAAACAGACGCAATACGCTCAATTTTTATTGATGAAGGTAAGAAAAATTAAAAGAATTTAAACCTTATTTTAAATTCTTTATTTTTTTAGCATAATTTTTAATTCTTATAGAATTAAGTATCACACAAATTGAGCTAAGCGACATAAAAATGCTAGCAATTAATGGATTTATAAGCCCCATAAAAGCTAGTGGAATGCTAATTATATTGTATAAAAAGCTTAATGCTAGGTTTGTTTTTATTAGTCTATAAGTTCTTTTTGCTAATAAATGAGAGTTTTTAATGCCTATTAATTTATTATCAAGCATAATTATATCACTTGAATTAAGGGCTAAATTAGTAGCGTTTTTAAAGCTAATTGATACTAATGCTAATTTTAAAGCTAGTGCGTCATTTATGCCATCACCTACCATTAAGACTTTATTAGTTTTACTAAGATTTTGAATTATTTTAAGCTTATCTTCGGGCAAGCATTCACTATATAAATCATCAATTTGTAGTTCTTTTGCTATTTTTTCGCAAGGCTTTTGCTTATCTCCTGATAGCATTATTACTTTTATATTTTGCTTTTTAAAATAATTTATTAGCTCTAAAGCATCATCATTTAATTGATTAGAAAATACAAAATGCTCTAAAATCTCATCATTTTTAGCAAAAAACATTTCAGTTTCGTTTTTAGAATTTGCATTAATATTATGACTATTTAATAATTTTGCAGAGCCTAGATAGTATTTATCATTTTCAAATTCTGCAATCACTCCTAAGCCGCTTAATTGCGTGAGCTTAAAGTCTTTTAAACTAGGCTTAGTATCTTTTATATATTCATTTAGCGAACTTGCTATGAAGTGATTATTTTTATCTAAAATTGCTTTTAAAATGCTTTTTTCATAATCATTTAGATTTATTTGGCTTAATAATTCTAATTTTGATTTTGTTAAAACCCCAGTTTTGTCAAATACAGCTATGTCAATTTTGCTAAGATTTTCAATATAATTTGAGTTTTTAAATAATACTTTAAGCTTTAAAGCTTCGTGTAAGCATAAAAGATTTCCAACAGGAGCGCTAAGTGCAAGAGCGCAAGGACAAGCAATAATTAATAAACTAACGCTTCTAATAATTGCTTCTTGAATATCGCTCATATTATATAAAAAGCACAAAAACGCAATGCTAAAAATCGCATAACAAAAATAAACACCAATTTTATCAGTTAGTTTTTCTAGGTTTGATTTTTTGGTTTTATTTAGTAATTTTGCAAGTTTATTAATATAGCTATCTTGAAAAGTGCAATTTGCTATGTAATCAAAACTAGCACATTCAACCACGCTAGCACTTTTTATAAAATCTCCTTGCTTAATATCAACTAATTCACTCTCTCCTGTAATAGCACTTAGATTTAATCTAGCTTGTAAGCTTTTGCAAGTGCCATCTATTAAGATTTTATCCCCTAAAAACACTCTAATTACATCATCTTTTTTTATTTTAGTAACGCTTATTTTTTCTATTTTGTCATTTTTAACAATATTTACACTAGCGTTTAATAAATCACTTAAAAAATCAATATTTTCTAAAGCTTGTTTATATGATAATTGTTCTAAAAATCTACCTATAAAAACAAAGCAAATTATCATAGCTACGCTATCAAAATACACATAAGAAAGTCTTGCAAACATAGCATAAATACTATAAATATAAACCAAACTAGCCCCAAAAGTAACTAGACAATCCATATTTAAAATCTTATTTTTTAAAGCAGAAATTGCGCTCTTAAACATAGATGAAGCACTATAAAAAAGCACAGGAGTACATAAAACAAATTCAGCAAAATTAATAATATCTTGAACGCTTTGCTCCATACTAGAAAAATACCCAGCATATCTTGCGATACTAAGCCACATAATATTCATAACACAAGCAATTGCTACAATTAGTTTTGAATAAAACTCAATATGAGTTCTTTTAGCTTTCATTGTTGTATTTGGATTGTAAGCTAGTGGGATATAGCCTAGAGATATTATTATATTTAATATATCTTTTGCTTTAGTTTTATTAGGATTATATTCTATACTTGCTCTTTTTGTTTGATAATTTATATTAATTTCTAATACACCTTCATTTTTAAGCAGCATTTTTTCAATAAGCCATACACAAGCTGCGCAATGTAAATTATCTATTAAAATTAAAATTTTTTCATAATTATTTTCTTTTTCTATGAAAAAAGAGTTCTCATCATAAGAAATTTGCTCATTAATTTTAGATAAATTTGAAGCATTTTTGTAAAAATCTTCTAAATTATTTTCATTTATGAGATTAAAAACATTTTTACAACCATTACAGCAAAATGCGTTATTGCCTTGAAAAATCATACTATTTTTATCAAAATCTATTTTACAATGAGAGCACTTCAAGATAATTTCCTTTAATTTTATTGACAATTTTATTTTTAATTTATAAAATAATTTTTAATACTTCGTTTTTTACAAATAAGGAAATCAATGGATAAAGATATACAAACAGAACAAAAGCAAGATAAAAAAAATCAAAAAAAGCATATTCCAGTAGATGGATATAAAATAGAAGAATTAAAACTACTAACTCTTGAAAAACTAATAGAAATCGCAAACGAAGCTGGTGTTGAAAATCCGATGGAATTTAGAAGACAAGAGCTAATGTTTGAAATATTAAAAGCTCAAACAAAAAAAGGTGGTTTTATACTCTTTACAGGTATTTTAGAGATTAACCAAGAAGGTTACGGCTTTTTAAGAGCTATGGATGCGAATTTAAGCGATAGTGCAAACGATGCTTATGTTAGTAATTCACAGATTAAAAAATTTGCTTTAAGAGTGGGTGATATCGTAACAGGTCAAGTAAGAGAGCCAAGAGAACAAGAAAAATATTATGCACTTTTGAAAATTGAAGCGATTAATTATTTGCCTTTAGCAGAAGCTAAAAAAAGAGCTTTATTTGATAACTTAACTCCAATTTTTCCAACAGAAAAATTACAACTTGAATACGACCCTTTAAAGCTAACGGGTAGGGTGCTTGATTTATTCACACCTATTGGAAAAGGTCAGCGTGGATTAATAGTAGCACCACCTAGAACAGGAAAAACTGAATTAATGAAAGAATTAGCAACTGCAATTGCTAAAAATCATCCTGAAAGCCAACTAATAGTGCTTTTAATTGATGAGCGACCTGAAGAAGTAACTGATATGCAAAGATGTGTAAAAGGTGAAGTTTTTAGCTCTACATTTGATCAACCTGCATTAAATCATGTGCGTGTGGCTGAACTTGTGATTGAAAAAGCTAAGCGTTTAGTAGAAATGGGTAAAGATGTAATAATCTTACTTGATAGTATCACAAGACTTGCTCGTGCTTATAATACTGCAACTCCTAGTAGTGGTAAGGTTTTAAGTGGTGGTGTTGATGCAAATGCACTTCATAAGCCAAAAAGATTTTTTGGAGCTGCTAGAAATATTGAGCATGGTGGAAGCTTAACAATAGTTGCAACTGCTTTAATTGATACGGGTTCAAGAATGGATGATGTGATTTTTGAAGAGTTTAAAGGAACAGGAAATAGCGAAATCGTTCTTGATAGAAATATTTCAGATAGAAGAATATATCCAGCTATAAATATTACAAAGAGTGGAACGAGAAAAGAAGAATTATTACAAGGGCCAATTAACTTACCTAAGATTTGGGCAATTCGTTCAGCTATGAATTCTATGGAAGATGTAGAAGCACTTAAATTTTTATATGCAAAAATGCTAAAAACTCAAAATAATGAAGAATTATTGTCAGGATTAAATGAATAATATGCAAAATTTATCACTTAAATATCGTCCAAAAAATTACGATGATTTAGTAGGGCAAAGTGCTGTTAGTAAGAGTTTAAAATATGCACTAGATAGTAAAAACATAGCTAATGCTTATCTTTTTTCTGGTCTTCGCGGGAGTGGAAAGACTAGCTCTGCTAGGATATTAGCAAAAGCACTAAATTGTGAGCGTGGGATTAGCTCAAAACCTTGCGGAATGTGTGCTAGTTGCGTTAGTAATGATGGAATAGATATTTATGAGCTTGATGCGGCTAGTAATCGTGGTATTGATAGTATTCAAGATTTAATAGAAAATACAAAATATGCACCACTTCATTCAAGATTTAAGATTTTTATAATTGATGAAGTGCATATGCTTACTCGTGAAGCCTTTAATGCGCTTTTAAAAACACTTGAAGAACCACCTAGTCATGTTAAATTTATTTTAGCAACAACCGATGTGCATAAATTACCAGCTACTATTTTAAGCAGGGTTTTACATTTTAGATTTAAAAAAATTCCTTTACAAGATATTGTGAGTAGAATGGAATTTATATTAGCAAATGAGCAAATTCCTTATGAAAAAGAAGCTTTAACTCTTATTGCTAGAAGCGGTGGCGGGTCTTTAAGAGATAGTCTTACTTTATTAGAGCAAGGCATAATTTATTCTCAAAGAAAACTTAATAAAGAAAGCATAGCTTTAATGCTAGGTTTAATAGAGCCAAATATTATAAAGCAATTTTTTGCTGATGTTTTAAGCTCAAATGATAATGGTATTTTTAGATTTTTAGAACTTGCTAAATCTTATGAAGCAAGTGTAGTAATTGATGAGATGAGTTCTTTTTTAAAAGATAGTTTTGCTAATAAAAATCCAAATTTTTCTTTAATTTTATACGATAGATTTTTTCATATTTTAGCAAAGGCTAAAAATATGACAAAGATTAGCGATGATGATGAATTTATTTTATACATTTTAGCATTTATGTTAAAAGACGCTACAAAATTAAAAAGCATAGATGAAGATTTAAAAGTAGAAAATATAAATAAAAACGAGCAAGATTACTTAAATTTTGTAACTATGATTGCTAAAAGAGATTATAAATTAGGAGAAATATTTAAAGAATGTGCTTCTTTTGTGAGTTTTGATGGTAGTGAGTTTTGTATTAAAATAAACCCTAAAAATGAAGAAGATAAGCAGTATTTTAAACAATATTACACAAGCGTTGTAAAGAATGTATTTGCTAGTATCTTTAATGATGCAAAATTAGTTTTAATTAGTGATTTAACGAAACAAAATGTAAAAAATGAAGCAATAAAAGAAGAAAGTAATTATCCTAAAATAAATAATACTAATTTTGAAAATAATTCAAATAAGAATTTAAAACAGGAATTTCAAAATAATTACAATACTTATGAAGAAGAGATTAAATATCCTGAGTATCAAAGCGATGATTTTTTAGATTCTAATATGGCTTTTGAAGACGAAGATAATATTTATGAAATACCAGATGATATTTTAGAGCAATACGAACCTGAACTTCAAAATATTTTATTTGAATCATTAGTAAAAATTAAAATAGAAAATGATACTTTAGAATTACATGTAATGCCGCCTTATAATGAGAAAGAAAAGGTTATTTTAAGAGATAATATTAAAAATGTTTTAGCTAAATGTAGTGCGTTTTTTAAAACTAAAAATGCAAAAATAATCAATGCAGAGCTAGATAAAAAAAAACTTCATTAGAAACTAAACCTAATGAGTTTAATAAAGAGCAAGATTTTAATATATCTAGGCATTTAGGCGAATTAGAATTATCTAAATTTGTAATAGAGCCAGATTTTCAAAGTAGTATTGATTTAGAAAATAAGGCTAATGAGTTTAATAAAGAGCAAGATTTTAATATATCTAGGCATTTAGGCGAATTAGAATTATCTAAATTTGTAATAGAGCCTGAAAATATTGAAGAAAAAAATATAAATTTAGAAATAGAGCATTTAAAATTAAGTAAAGAACAATTAGAAATTAAGAAAAAATTAGATTTAATTACAAATGCTTTAGGACCTTTAAGTGAAAATAGACCTTGAAAAATAATGTTAATTTGATATAATCACAACTTTACTTTTCTTGGGGCTGACTAGGTTTCGACAGGATTAGTAAGGGATTAGCTGCATGCCGTGTTGCTACGTTAAACGCTAAATTAAAATTAAACGCAAACAAAAAAGAATTAGCTCCTGCTTACGCTTACGCTGCGTAAGTTCAGTTGAGCCCTGCGATGCTTAAAGCTTGTAATAGCATTAGCGGGTCATCATTCAAGCTAGTTTAAAGCTTTGGCTAGACTTTAAATAAAATAAAAGCCTTAGTTTTTGCTAAAGTCGTAAGCTGCACTTGGCAAAAATGAATTTAAGCAGCCTACTAAGCATGTAGACGCTGGTTTTGAGCTAGTTTTGGACTGGAGTTCAAATCTCCACAGCTCCACCATTCTTATTTTTTCCATTCTTTTCTAAAGCTAATTAGATATATATAAAAACTAATCTAATTTATATAATATTATTATTTTAACAAGTTTTACATTTTTTATCCTTTTATTTATAATTTTTACTTAAAATAAAAGCCCTTGCTCGTAACAAGGGCTAAAAGGCTCTTAAGCAAAAAGCCTTTTGATTGCTGAAAACATATGATTTTCTATGTTTTCGTCTGGTTTTAAAGATGAGATGTTTTCAATAAATATCTCATCGTTAAAAATTACCATTAAATCAGTGTTTATCAGTTTTTCAGCTTTTAGCACTTGATGTAAATTAAACCCATTTGCTTTTTGATACTCGCAAATGTTTAACTTGTTTTGAGTGAAAAACTTTAAAAACTTTTTAGCTACTTTTGAATTAGTGCCTTTATTTGCAAGTTCTTGTTTAATCTCTCTTGCTAGTCTTGTTTCTACGCTTAATTTAGTTCTATCTAAATAATTCATTTTTTTTATCCTTTTAATTTTTTTTGGTTTTTTGGTTTTTTAAAGCAACTTGTTTTTTATCCGTTTTAAAATCTTTTTTTTGTTTTTTTATGGCATTTGGTTAGTCTCCTTTCGTTTGTAATTATTTAGTAATTTACTTATTTTTATTTTGTATTTAACTAAATATAAGCGAAATGTAACATAATATTCTTAAATTAAACTTAATTATTTGTTATTTACAAAAAAATATTTTGTAATTTGACAAATATATATAAAAATGCTATTATCTTCATAATTTTTTTTTAAGGAGTAGAAATGACAAAAAAAGATTTTTTATTAAAATTAAAAGAATTAAAACTAACAATAAACGATTTTGCTGAAATTGTAAAATTGCCTGTAAGTACTCTTTATGGTTGGCATAGAGATGGAAAAGAAGCACCTGCTTGGGTTGAAGCATTTATTTATTACTATGAAAAAGCTATGAAGTATGAAAAAATAATAAACGATAAGCTTTTAGAAATTGATAAAAAATAATCCTAATTCTGAATTTAAATTCTTTATTTTTTAAGAATTTAAATTCGCCACCCCACATACCACAAAAAAATTAACAAACGATTAATTATTTAAATTTTTTTAAGGAAAAATTGGTAAAATACTTGTGTCTTTTGCTAAAGCTTAAGAGTTAAAGATGATTTAAAAATTATTTTTAATTTTTGTTTTTTTGGGTGGAAAGATATGGTGGATTAAAGATGATAGAATATATTTTATTTTTAATTCTTGTAATCGCTTTACTTAAAACTTTAAAAAGTTTCTAAGTAAAGCACAATTCAAAAAAACCTAAAGGCATTATAAACTTGCACTGCTTAGCTTTAGCTTAAGGCAAAATCAATCCAAAAAAACTGCGGTGCGGTTTTAATGCTTATAAGAGTGAAAGCTTTTATAAGCAATTGGATGATTTAAATCTTTCAAAATTACGCTTAAAATCAAAAATCTTTACTAAAACATACTTAAGATACTAATTTTATATCTAAAACGATTTTAGATATGTTTTTGTTAATTTAAAAGCATATTTTATAAACTCGCCACATCAGATTTTTTTTACGCTTTTAAAAATTCGCCGCCCCCCCACCGAAAGGAAAAATTTATTTTTTATGGTTTTTAACTTTAAAAATAAGTGTTTTCGCCGATTTTTGCTAGGTTTTTAGACAATTCTTTAG
>NZ_JAHCZE010000080.1:0-5061 GCF_018501205.1 Campylobacter sp. 2018MI01
AAAACTTAAACAGAGCATTTAAGCTAAATGTTCTTTCTAGGTTTTATTTAATTTAATTCTATGTTTATATATAGTTTCTAACCTAGTGTTATTTTATTTATCAATGTTAAGAGTCACAAGCAAGTAATATAAAACAATTTCATAAGCTTGTTAAAGGTAGTTATACTTAATCTCTTTCTTATTACATATATTTAAGTATATATAAGAAAAAGTTTTTAAGCATCACAGCTTAGACGCTTTCCGTCTTGAAGATTAAGATTAATAATTACATAAAAACTTTAGCAAGGAAGTAATGCGTTTTAGTAATACTAAAAACAATAACAATAATGCATGCAAATATATTTCAATTAATACTATTAATTGTAAAAATATTAATAACATTATTAACAAAGGTAAGCTAATAAGAGCAAATGGTGGATGCCTTGGCAGACAAAGGCGATGAAGGACGTACTAGACTGCGATAAGCTACGAGGAGCCGTCAAGGGGCATTAATTCGTAGATTTCCGAATGGGGCAACCCAATACATAGAGATATGTATTACCATATATGGAGCGAACGTTGGGAATTGAAACATCTTAGTACCAACAGGAAAAGAAATCAATAGAGATTACGCTAGTAGCGGCGAGCGAAAGCGTAAGAGGGCAAACCACTAGTTTACTAGTGGGGTTGTAGGACTGCAACAAAGACTAAGCAAAGATAGTAGAACAAGTTGGAAAGCTTGAGCGTAGAGGGTGATACTCCCGTACATAAAATCTTTACTTTACTTAGCAGTATCCTGAGTAGGGCGAGACACGTGAAATCTTGTCTGAAGCTGGGTCGACCACGATCCAACCCTAAATACTAATGTCTGACCGATAGTGTACAAGTACCGTGAGGGAAAGGTGAAAAGAACTGAGGTGATCAGAGTGAAATAGAACCTGAAACCATTTGCTTACAATCATTCAGAGCCCTATGTAGCAATACAGGGTGATGGACTGCCTTTTGCATAATGAGCCTGCGAGTTGTGGTGTCTGGCAAGGTTAAGCTAACGTGAAGCCGTAGCGAAAGCGAGTCTTAATAGGGCGATAAGTCAGATGCTGCAGACCCGAAACGAAGTGATCTATCCATGAGCAGGTTGAAGCTAGTGTAAGAACTAGTGGAGGACCCAACCGACGGCCATTGAAACGGCTCCGGATGACTTGTGGATAGGGGTGAAAGGCCAATCAAACTTCGTGATAGCTGGTTCTCTCCGAAATATATTTAGGTATAGCGTTGTGTAGTAGCTATAAGGGGTAGAGCACTGAATGGGCTAGGGCATACACCAATGTACCAAACCCTATCAAACTCCGAATACTTATAGTGTAATCACAGCAGTCAGGCGGCGAGTGATAAAATCCGTCGTCGAGAGGGGAACAACCCAGACTACCAGCTAAGGTCCCTAAATCTTATTTGAGTGGAAAACGATGTGAAGTTACTTTAACAACCAGGAGGTTGGCTTAGAAGCAGCCATCCTTTAAAGAAAGCGTAATAGCTCACTGGTCTAGTGATTTTGCGCGGAAAATATAACGGGGCTAAAATAAGTACCGAAGCTGTAGACCCAAGCCTAGCTTGGGTGGTAGGAGAGCGTTCTATAGGCGTTGAAGATGTACCGGTAAGGAGCGTTGGAGCGTATAGAAGTGAGCATGCAGGCATGAGTAGCGATAATTAATGTGAGAATCATTAACGCCGTAAACCCAAGGTTTCCTACGCGATGCTCGTCATCGTAGGGTTAGTCGGGTCCTAAGCAAAGTCCGAAAGGGGTATGCGATGGAAAATTGGTTAATATTCCAATACCAACATTATTGTGCGATGGAAGGACGCTTAGGGCTAAGCAAGCTAGCGGATGGAAGTGCTAGTCTAAGGTAGTAGGTTGTTATACAGGCAAATCCGTATAACATTAGACCGAGAACTGAAAGGCTTTCTGAAGTCTTCGGATGGAAGGAAGAATTGCTGATGCCGTCGAGCCAAGAAAAGTTTCTAAGTTTAGATAATGTTGCCCGTACCGTAAACCGACACAGGTGGGTGGGATGAGTATTCTAAGGCGCGTGGAAGAACTCTCTTTAAGGAACTCTGCAAAATAGCACCGTATCTTCGGTATAAGGTGTGGTTAGCCTTGTATTAGAATTTGACTTCGAAAGCAAGGAAACTTACAACAAAGAGTCCCTCCCGACTGTTTACCAAAAACACAGCACTCTGCTAACACGTAAGTGGATGTATAGGGTGTGACGCCTGCCCGGTGCTCGAAGGTTAATTGATGGGGTCAGCAGCAATGCGAAGCTCTTGATCGAAGCCCGAGTAAACGGCGGCCGTAACTATAACGGTCCTAAGGTAGCGAAATTCCTTGTCGGTTAAATACCGACCTGCATGAATGGCGTAACGAGATGGGAGCTGTCTCAAAGAGGGATCCAGTGAAATTGTAGTGGAGGTGAAAATTCCTCCTACCCGCGGCAAGACGGAAAGACCCCGTGGACCTTTACTACAGCTTGACACTGCTACTTGGATAAGAATGTGCAGGATAGGTGGGAGGCTTTGAGTTATAGACGCCAGTTTATAATGAGCCATCGTTGAGATACCACTCTTTCTTATTCGGGTAGCTAACTAGCGTGAGTTATCCTCACGTAGGACAATGTCTGGTGGGTAGTTTGACTGGGGCGGTCGCCTCCCAAAAAATAACGGAGGCTTACAAAGGTTGGTTCAAAACGGTTGGAAATCGTTTGTAGAGTATAAAGGCATAAACCAGCTTAACTGCAAGACAAACACGTCAAGCAGAGACGAAAGTCGGTCTTAGTGATCCGGTGGTTCTGTGTGGAAGGGCCATCGCTCAAAGGATAAAAGGTACCCCGGGGATAACAGGCTGATCTCCCCCAAGAGCTCACATCGACGGGGAGGTTTGGCACCTCGATGTCGGCTCATCGCATCCTGGGGCTGGAGCAGGTCCCAAGGGTATGGCTGTTCGCCATTTAAAGCGGTACGCGAGCTGGGTTCAGAACGTCGTGAGACAGTTCGGTCCCTATCTGCCGTGGGCGTAAGAAGATTGAAGAGATTTGACCCTAGTACGAGAGGACCGGGTTGAACGAACCACTGGTGTAGCTGTTGTTCTGCCAAGAGCATCGCAGCGTAGCTAAGTTCGGATGTGATAAGAGCTGAAAGCATCTAAGCTCGAAGCCAACTCTAAGATGAATCTTCTCTTAAGGTCGCAGCAAGACTAGCTGCTTGATAGGTTGGGTGTGTAAGTGGTGAAAGCCATTTAGCTGACCAATACTAATAGACCGTCCGCTTACTTTAAATAAGCATTACTTCCTTGCTAAGGTTTATTACTTTAGTAAGTTTAAGAGTTTAAATTACTTGCTTTTAACATTGTTATTTAAGTTTATTAAATACTAATAGATTTAAATAACAATGTCCGTGATTATACAAATGTGGTAACGCCTTGTCCCATCCCGAACCAAGAAGCTAAGCACATTGTGGGTGATGATACTACGCCTTACTGGCATGGGGAAAGTAGCTCGTTGCGGACTTGTTAAAATCTTTTTTAACTCCTTTCTTTTTAATAATAATTGATTTTTATATACATATTTTTAGATTTAATTTTTTATTATATTTTTTTTAATTGTAGAAACGGGATAGGGCTAAAAGGTAAGTTTTTATTGTTGCTTTCTTTTTTAGCTTTGTTTGGGTTTTTAAAACCTTTACTTTAAATAATTTGCTTAATTATGTTTTTTAGTATGAGATTATAAAAATAGATATTTTAAATGATACTTATACAATATAGCTCTTACTTTTTATATAGGTTTTTTTATTTGCTTTAAGTAGTTTTAGTATATGCTAGAAGTATTTATAAGTTATATGTTTAAAATATTTATATGAGTATGCTTATTTAATTTAATTAGCTTTATATGTTTAAAGAATTATGTATTTAATAAGCTTAGGTGATTAATTATTTTTAGGTAGTTAAAGTTAAAACATATGATAATAATATTTAGACGTAAGCCATAATCTCATATGAAAACATCATTAAAGTAATATGATTGGTTGAAAAATAATATTGGTAGTTAAGGATTGTAATTAAATATTATTTTTTCCAATTTTAATTAAGTAATATTATTGGTAGCAAATTTCTTATTTATGCTATCAAATCTTTATCTTTAATAAGCAATATTAGTAGTAAATGAGGTGTTTATAAAATTAGGTTTATTTAAATAGAGTTTATTTAAAACGAAGTTTATTTAAAACAAAGTTTTTAAAAAACAAAGTTTTTAAAAAACGAAGTTTCTGTAAAAGAAGTTTTTAAAACTAGGTTTATGTATAGAAAAGTTTATATTAAATAAAATTTCTGTAAAACGAAGTTTATGTAAAATGGAGTTTTTAAAAATTAAGCTTATATAAAATTTGGATTTAAATTCTTTTGCAGTAATTAGGGCTTAGATTGTTTTTAGAAGATAAGTAATTAATACTAAAGTATTTTTATGCTAAGTTTAATTAGTGATTTAAAGTAATAAAAATTAAACTTAATTAAATACTTTAGAGTAAGTTAATACCTAAGCTTAGTAAGTAATTAAATTAATTAGATTGATTATATAAAAGTATTTATTACGCATATAAAACATAATTAGGATATGAGTTTTTAGTGTTAGGGGGGGGGGTCGATTAAGTTTTATATATGTTTAAAATATTTAAATAATAAAACTATATAAACTAATTTTATACCTTTACAGGATAAATAATGTTTTTAAAAGCTTTTTTAATGAAATAAATAAGCTTATGAAGACGCTGTGAATAAACTACTTAATTAAGGCATAAAACAAGACAAACTAGAAAACATAATGGCTCGTTTTAGCAAATATTAGTTTAAAAGGCTTAAGTGATGAATGATTTAAGCAATATTTTTAAACTAAGTCCTTTAGATGCAATTAAATACTTTGATGATAAATTACCTAAAGATTATGATTTAGATAAACTTCGCTTTAGTGCATATAATCGCACATTTTTAATAAGTGGGATAAATGAAATTGAAACACTTAAAAGAATGCATAGCATACTTAA
>NZ_JAHCZE010000081.1:0-4794 GCF_018501205.1 Campylobacter sp. 2018MI01
ATATTAATAACAAAAATTAATTTTATAGAATTAGAAAATAATAAAGAAAATAGCTTTAATGCAATTATTCAAAATATAGATATTAAAGATGAGCTAATTTATTTTACATTAAATTTCAATAAACAAATCATCAAAGCAATTGGTAAAAAAAATAAATTATGTAAAAATTACTCAATAAATGATGTAATTCAATTTCAAATTCCCGCTAAAAAAATCATAGTATCTTTATAACTTGTTACGGAATGTAACAATTTTTAATTTAATTTATAAAAATGTTACATTTTAGTTAAGATTTAAATAAAATTATGTTAAAAACTTACTCAAAATCATAATTTTAAGGATAATTATGTTGGATATAACGCTTATTTTATTAGCTGCAGGTAATTCTACTAGGTTTAATTTACCTTGTAAAAAGCAAAATTTATATATAAATAAATCCCCATTATGGCTATATTTAGCAAAAGAATTTGAGAAATTATATAAGTTTTCAAAAATAATAATTGTTTGTGATGAGCCTTGTTTTTATGAAGTTAAAGAGCCAAATTATATTTATGTTAAAGGCGGTAAAGAAAGATTTGAAAGTATTGAAAATGCTTTAGAAAAAGTAAATTCTCAATATGTTTTAATTACTGATGTAGCAAGAGCTTTTATAAATCCTAATGTATTAAATGAACTTATATTAAATGCTAAAAATTATGATTGCGTTTTTCCAGCTATTAAAATTGTTGATACAATTTATAATGAAGAAAAACAATGCTATTTAAATAGAAATGAACTAAGATTGGTTCAAACCCCACAACTTAGCAAAAGCTCTGCTTTAAAATCTGCGAATTTAAAAAATTTTACAGATGAAAGCTCGGCAATATTAGCAAATAACGGAACTATAAAAGCTATAAATGGAGATGAATTAAGCTTTAAAATAACTACAAAAAATGACTTGCAAAAATTAAAATTACTCAATCTAGCAAAGCCAAGTAAAGATATTTTTGTTGGATATGGATACGATGTTCATGAGTTTTGCCACTCTAATGTAGGGCATAAATTAGATGAAGATAATAAAAATGAAGAATTAATCTTAGCAGGTGTAAGACTAGGAAAAGAATATGCTCTAAAAGCACACTCTGATGGAGATGTATTAGCTCACGCATTTACTGATGCTTTATTTGGAGCTTGTGGCTTAGGAGATATTGGGGCTGCTTTTAGCCCTGATGATGATAATTATCATAACGCAAATTCTATGCAACTATTAAAACTTGCTTATGATAAATGCAAATCTTATGGATACGAGCTAATTAATGCTGATATTACAATATGTGCTGAAAAACCAAAACTCTTAAAATATAAACAAGAAATGCTAAAAAATTTAATCACTACCCTAAAAACAAGCAATATTAATATAAAAGCTACTACAACAGAAAAACTAGGTTTTGTTGGGCGATGCGAAGGTATAAGCGTAAGCGTAGTTGTTAATATGAAATTATTTGATTGGAGCGAGTATGAGAATATTAATAGTTGAAAATGAGATTTACTTAGCTCAAAGTATGGCTTTAAAGCTAAATGATGCTGGATATATTTGTGAAGTTGCAAATGATTTTAAAGATATAAAAAACAAATATTATGATGTTATTTTGCTATCTACTAATATAGATAATTTTTTAAAGGTTATTCAAAATCATAAAAATAGCGTTATATTATTGTTAGTTTCTTATGTGAGTAGTGATACAGTTAGTATGCCTATTGAAGCTGGAGCGTATGATTACATACAAAAACCTTTTATGATAGAAGAACTTATTAGAAAAATAAACTATTTTTATGGCTACAACAAGCTAAAAGCTCAAAATACCGCACTAAGTAGCTATATAAAATCAGTTATTGATTCAAAATTTCATACAGCAAAAAGATTAGTATTTCCAACACTAATAAAAACAAATAAGCAAATCTTAGCAGATAGCTATGTTTTTAATTATGTATTCTCTCATAATGTAAATATTCATTTTACTGATTTAAGTAGCTCATTTAATCTAAATAATTTATTAGTAGGAGATAGAGATATTAGATATTTTACAAATTTTCAAGTTTTAAAAGGCTCTAAATTAGAGCAAATTATCAAGCTTAGTAAAGGGCAAAATTTTATATTTCACACTAATGGAAATGCCGATATTGAAGGCTTTAATATAATTGAGCTAGAAGACAATTCAAATACACTAGCATTAGGAGAAATTCTAACAATTGATGATTACATAAAAAATATGATAATTAATTGGCAAAAAAGCTATTCTGATACAGAACTTAGTAAAAAATTAGGATTAAGCAGAAAATCACTTTGGGAAAAAAGGAGAAAATATGGAATCAATAAAAAATAAAATAAAAGAAATAAAAATTACTGAAAAAGAATTAAGTATATTAAGTTTAATTGAAATTAATTCTTTTAATACCAATGGATATTTACCAAATAAAGAAGAAGTTTTTAAAGAATTTAATTCCGCCACAATTGATAAAAATATATCAGCCTGTACTTTAGCTTTTTCTCCTAATTATGAATTAAATGATAATATTAAAAACTATCAATTTAACAATGAAATTACATTAATATTAAATGATAAAAAAGTAGGAAAAATCACTCAAGCAACTACTTTTGATAATGATAAAGCATATACAAATATATTTAGTGCAAATACTTGCAAATTAGATAAAGAATTAAATCCTTGCATAGCAGGAAAGGTTGAGATTTTTAATAATGAATTTAAAAAGGTAAAAACTGCTCTAAATAATAAAATCAAAAAAAATAATGCCAAAAAAATAACAGCCCTAATCCTAAATGCCGACCCAATCACAAGAGCACACGAAAGAATGCTAAGATGGACTATTGATAAGGCTGATTTAGTGATAATTTTCGTAGTTGAAGGATATGATACAAATTCTTTAAATTTTCAAGCAAAAAAAGAATGCTTTGAATACTATGCGAAAAACTTTTTACCACTTGAGAGAATTTTCCCTGTGTATTTAAAAAACATAGATTTATTTAGTCCTTACCTTGACCCAAATTACGAATGTTTATTGGCAAGTTCGTTTGGTGCAAATAAGTTAGTAATAGGACAAAATCATCAAGGTTTAGGATTGTTTTATGATAATAATTTAGCTCATACAGCTATAGATGAATTATCTAAAAAAACAGGCTTAGAGCTAATAGTTTTACCTGAATTTGTATTTTGTAATAAATGCAATGTAATGGTAAGCACAAAATCATGCCCACACGGAGCTCATCATCACATAAAATATCGCTCATCAATGATTAGAGAAATGCTTCATTCAGGGCTAATCCCGCCAACCGTTTTAGTAAGAAAAGAAATATCAGCAAAGCTATTAGCACACTTACACCCTAATAGATTTAAAAATGTTCAAATGATTTATGATGGATTATTTCCAAGTAATGGTATTATAGAAAAACGAAGTGATGAAGACCTTTATAAAGAGCTAATTACTTTATATCAAACAAGTTATATGATTTAAGGAGATTTTATGAATAATTTTAATGAATTTTGTGAAAAAGTTCAAAGTGAAAAAGACTTTTTTAAACCACTTGCGTTTGCTTTAGGAGTTGGGTATTTCGGACAAAAAAGCAAAGAATTAATTTATATTGATTTTGCAAATGTAAATTATATGCAAAATTTCGGCACTTTTGCTGTGTATTTTAAAGAATTAGCACTAAATAATTACAAAAATGAAAGTGAGTTTTGTATCGAGCTTAAAGAAGAACAAATCAAAAATATCTTAAAACATTTTGAATGCTTTGAAAACGATGGCAAAAGACACGAAAATATAATAAGTCTAAAAGCAGCTTTAAAAAATATAAAAAATGAAAGATTTTTTCTAGTTGCACTAAATAGTGATGAAGCACCTAAAAGCATTGCTAGTGTTTATTTAAAACTACATTTATTATCAAGACAATTCGTAAAACCAAGAGAGATTAATCTAAATGGAGCTTTTGGGCTATTAAAAAATCTTGCTTGGAGCAATTCAAAACCTTATGAATTAGAATATTTAAGAGAATTTGAAGCTGAATTAAAATTTAGCAAAACTTATCCTGAAATTGATTTTGTAGATAAATTCCCAAGATACTTACAAACAATAATCCCAGCTGATAATACAAGGATTTTAGACACTTCTAAGGTTAGATTAGGAGCACATTTAGCTAATGGAACAACGATTATGCCAGGTGCAAGTTATGTGAATTTTAACGCAGGAACTCTAGGTTCGGTAATGTGCGAAGGTAGAATTTCAAGCTCTGCAATAGTAGGCGAAGGTAGTGATGTTGGCGGTGGTGCAAGTATTTTAGGAGTATTAAGCGGGACTGATGGCACACCAATTAGTGTTGGTAAAAGATGTTTATTAGGAGCAAATAGTGTTACAGGAATAGTTTTAGGAGATGATTGTGTAATTGATGCAGGTATTGCAATTTTAGGTGGAAGCAAGGTTGAATTGTTATTATGTGATGGACTTAAGAATGCAAATCCTAATTTTAATTTTGATAAAAATGTTTATAAAGCTAAAGAATTATCAGGATTAAATGCCCTACACTTTAGACTAAACTCAACTAATGGAAAACTTCAAGTAGGCTTTAATAAAAAAGCAATTAAACTAAATAAAGATTTACATTAAAAACTAAGAAATTACGAGAAATCGTAATTTCTAAATATCACTTAAAATATGTATTTTATTAGTATTAAATATAAACTTATAAATCAATAAGAATATGTTTATAAAATTCTTTGAATTATAAGTTTATTTCTAGTT
>NZ_JAHCZE010000082.1:0-4738 GCF_018501205.1 Campylobacter sp. 2018MI01
TTGTATAGTAAAAACTAAATTTTTTATAATTTTTAAAGCTATTTTCTTTCATTCTAGCGTTTAATAAAATAGGATTTTTATCAAAATCTTTATATATTTTAAGTAAAGCCAACCACAATTCTGCTTCAAATACTATTAAAGTCTTAGCAGGTTTAAGCCATAAATATAATAATGGCTCATAAGGTAGTAAAAAAGCATTATCATCAAATTCTTTTGCTTTCATAAGCCCTGTTTTTGATGAACAAGTAAGTAATATTTTAAAACCTTTATTTTTATAATATTTAATCAACTCGCCTAAAGCGACAGCTTCTCCATAACTTGCAAAATGAAAATGAATATCTGCTATTTTATGCTTTTTGAATGGTAAAAATTTTTGATAAAGTTTAGAATATTTATCCTTAAAACTTAAAGGAATTAAAGCCAATAAGAATAAAGGATAAATTAAAATAGAAACAAGAATATAAAAAAAATACATTTTTTAAATTATAAAAATTACTCTTCTATGTATAAAATTCTTCCACAATGTGGGCAGTTATTAATCTCTTCACTTTTTAAAACTGCACTAAAAGTTTTGCTATTTAGTTGCATAAAACAACCATAGCAAGCTTGTTTTTTAACAGGAACTACTGCAGTATTCTTAGCCCATTTTCTAATTTTTTCATAAAATCCGAAAACTTTGCTATCAATTTCGCTAGCTAACTTATCTTTTCTTACATAAATTTCTTTTCTTTTTTCTTCAATAGCATCAAGTGCTGATTTTTGATTAGCTATTGCTATAGTTAAATCATCATTTAATTTAGTAATTTCTTTTTGATTTTCTTTAATTTCTTCTTTTTTATTATC
The DNA here is from genome assembly GCF_018501205.1 of Campylobacter sp. 2018MI01. Taxonomy (NCBI): domain Bacteria; kingdom Pseudomonadati; phylum Campylobacterota; class Epsilonproteobacteria; order Campylobacterales; family Campylobacteraceae; genus Campylobacter; species Campylobacter sp. 2018MI01. The sequence continues at coordinate 844 of NZ_JAHCZE010000082.1, forward strand.
TACTATTTTTTCTAATTTTGATATTTCTTCATTTGCAGCTTCTAATTGCTCTCTTGCGATTTCTTCTTCTAATTTTAAAGCATTTGCTTCTTTTTCTGTTTTTACTAAAGCAATTTTTTTAGCTGTTTCATTTATCTTTGTTGAAAATTGAGCTATGTGATTTTCTACTTTTACTTTACTCTCACTAATTTCTTTTATGCTTTCTTCTAATTTTGAATTTTTATTCTCAAGACTTTTAATTTTATCTTCTAAATTGTTAGCTTCTCTTTTAGCACTTTCAATTTGTGGTAAAAAACTATCTATTTCTTTATCTAATTTAGAAAGCTCTACTAATTGTGATAGGTGTTTATTCATAGTATGTCCTTAATACTCTAAAAATGGATTTTTTGAAGAGCTGATTATAATCTCTATCGGTAATTTTTGCAAATTACTCGCTAAAGAATTAGCAAAACAAATCTCACTTTCATAATGCTTAATATCAATTAAACTTATATTATTTTCACTAAGAGCTAAAGCGTCGTGATATTTAATATCTCCTGTTAAAAATATATTACTCTTAAGCTCACTAGCCAATGAAATTCCAGAACCCGTGCAAATTCCTATTAAATCAGTTTGAATTATTTCTTTTGCTAAAGATATTGATATTTTTTTTAAGTTTAATTTAGCCTTTAAAAAATCAGCCAATTCATAAATATCTTTAAAATTATTCTTAGCATAAGCTAAAAACCCATCGCTTTCAATTATTTCTAAGCCTAAAAACTTTTCACAAAAATATCTATTTAAATGACTTAAATCATAATTCGTATGCATAGAAATTAAAGCACAATTTTTTTTGATTAATTCTTTTAAAATATTACCAGCATAATCATTTTTAATACTTTTAATACCCTTAAAAATCAAAGGATGATGAGTAATAATCAATGAATTTGGTAAAAATGATTTTACTTGATTAAAATCTAAATCAAGGCTAAGATAAATCCTTTCGCAACTATCATCATTGCTTAAAATTAACCCACTATTATCCCAACTTTCTTGGGTATTAAAAGGGCTTAATTCATCTAAAATCTTATAAATCTCAATTATTTTCATAAAAATTCCTTATATAAAACGCTAAGCCAAGTTAAAACAGCTATTAAAATAGTAAAAAATACTCCAGCAGAGCCTAAGTCTTTTGCATCTTTTGCAAGTTTATGGTATTTTGAAGTTGCCAAATCTACAACGCTCTCAATAGAAGTATTAAAGCATTCAGCAGCAAATACTAAAATAATAACACCTATTAAAAATGCCTTTTCAAATAAAGAAAAAGGATAAAATAAAGCAAATAAAATAAAGCAAATTCCTATTGCAAATTCTATCCTAAAAGCACTTTCATTTAAAGCTCTTTTAACCCCTGCTAAAGCATAACTTGCGTTTTTAAAAAATGAGTATTTCTTCTTCATATTTTCTCCTATTTAGCTAGATTATAAAAAAATTATTAATACTTTCAAATTGATAGCATAAATTGACTAGCATTCATAGCAAATACAACACAAGCTATGCTAGCAGCTCCACTAAGCCTTGCTTCTCCAAACATAGAACTAACTTCTCCTATAGCAAACATATTATTCTTAGCTGTATTAGTATCTATATCAATTACTCTTGCAAATATATCTGATTTAACCCCACCTAAAGTATAGTTTAAATAAACATCTACATTAGCCAAATAAAACATAGGCTTATTAATTGCTTTAATAGAAATATTATTAAGATTTTTACCCAATTTATCAATCCTATTACCAAAATAGCTATTGTATTCATCAACGCAATTAATTAATCTTTTATCAATTTCTTCTAAAGAATAGTATTTGTAAAATATACTTGTATCATTTATATAATTTATTCCGTGATTATCTAGGAGTAATTTAACTAATTTATTATTTTTAATTTCATTTAAAATCGCTATTGCTAAATCTTGCCTTGAGCTATCTTCTCTAACAAATCTTTTAAAATCAGAATTAATTAAAATTCCATATTTAAAAATATCCATAGGCAAAACAAAAGCAAATCTCATTAGACTTAATTGAGTTGGGATTGCTCCATTTTTTAATAAAATCTTTAAAGAATTTGAATTGTTCTTAGACATAGTTTTAGCATAATAAGCTAGTGGATAATGAATTTTTATAAATTCTTTATCGTTTGCAAATCCACCAGTGCAAAAAGCTATATTTTTAACCTTAATTTTTATGATTTCATCTTTATGTAAAATACTTGCAATACCATTATCAAAATCAATTAATTTAGCTTTAGTTAATATATTTACATTTTTACTAAGCAATCTGTTGATTAATGGATTTATCACATTTTCTTTAGCATTTTTTAAAGGGTGTAATTCTCTAGGAACTGAATGATTTAAGCTATTTGATATAGCTAATTCAAATTCAACCCCAAAACTTTTTAAAAGTTGAGTAGCTTGTGCTGATTTTTCACTAAGCTCTTTTAATAAAGTAAAATCAGCATAATTAGTTGAATAAGAAATCAAATCATCATAAAATTTATCATCTTTTATATTTGCTAGTTGCTGAAAAGATGAATTACTAGCAGCAAAATTTAAATAACTCTTAGCTCCGCCTAATTCATCATCTTGCTCAATTAATAAAATATCTTGTTTAACCAATAAATTCGCCAATGTTAAACCACTAATACCACTACCTACAATTAAACAAAACAACTCATTCATAAGCAATCCTAATATAAAAATTAGCTCCAATTTTTCTAGTTTTTAAAAATACATCAGCATTTAACTCGCTATTTAAAATATTTTTTATCATAAAAAGCCCAAGCCCTGAACCATTTTTCGTGCTAAAATAAGGTTTAAAAATTTCTTCTTCTAAATCCTTTTTAACCCCTATTCCATTATCTTTTATACTAATGTAAATATTATTTTTATAAGCATAAAGATTAATTATAATATAAGGATTTTTTATATTAACTAAAGCATCTTTTGCATTTGTAATGAGATTGATTATTGCATGAGCTAAACTATTTTTATATGAATTTATTTTTAAATTCTTATCAAGTCTTAAAGTAGTATTAATTGCATTCCTTGTAAGGCTTGCATTACAAATCGTTAAAGAATTTAAAATAGCTTCATAAACATAAAAAGAGCTTTTTTCTTGCTTTGTCTTATAAAAATCATAAAATTCATCAATAGTTTTTGACATATAATTTAAAATAGGATTTATCTCTTTTAATTTTTGATGAAACTTATCATCAATTTTTTGTTTTTCTAAACTAATCTCAAGATAACTAGAAATTGCACCTAAAGTTGCTAATGGCTGTCTATATTCATGAGCTATACAAGCTATCATTTCACCTAATGCAGCTAATTTTGATTGATGATTTAGCAATTGCTCTTTTTGTGTATTTTCATCTAATTTAGCCTTAATTATTTCAACTTGATTTTTTACTTCTTCTTGTAAATTTGCATTTAATTTTCTTAGTTTTTCTTCAGTTTTTAATAATTTATTAATTAAAAATCCTAAAACAAAATATACCCCAATAAAAGCAAAAAATACCAAAATCACACTAATTATAAAAGCCTTTTTTATTATATGTAAATGAGTTTTATAATCTTTTGTAATATCTTTTTTAATCAATATTAAAAATCTATCATTTAAAATAATTTCATTACTTAAATAATATTTATCATCTAATTTAATTATATCTTCATCATTTGTTAAAAGTTTAGTTTTATTTTGCCAATCAAATTCATTATAAAAATACTCATTTTCATACTTTAAAGCAGCTAAAAAATCATCTTGAATTTTTAAATTATCTAATAATTTTTTTGCACTTATTGTATAAGTAATCGCATAATTTTCATTTATTTTTAAATTAATTAAATAAACTGGTTTGG
>NZ_JAHCZE010000083.1:0-4729 GCF_018501205.1 Campylobacter sp. 2018MI01
CCATAAGCATCTTCAAATAATAAATCCTCAAACATCTTAATATCTTTCAAGTTTGGATTTTTAAAAAAGATACTAAGTATTCTTAAAGATTTTTGCGGTTCAATATCAAGATAAATAAAATATTCTCTTAATATACTCAATACATCTTGAATATAACACAAAGCTCCATTATGCACACTTTTAACAAATTTTAATCTTTTTTCGTTTAAAGGTTCTTTCATAAAAATAGCTTCTAATTTATTATTAAAATCAACAAATTTGACAAAACTAGAGTCAGATGAGCTAAATAAACTTTCATATAACGGCACATGTCTGCAAAAATCTAAGTATGTATCGTGTCTATCAATAAAATTACCTAAATAACCTTTTATATTCATCCCGTTCTTTTTAACCCTATATATAGCATCTCTAAAAGTTAATAGATAATACCCTGATGTTTTTATATTAGTTATTTGATAAAGAGATTCTTGCATAGTTCCCGCATATCCAATATCTACTAAAGCACTATTTTTATTATTACTAAAACCCATAGTATCCAAGTATTTAATATACGCATTTCTATTACGATTAGCAACTTCGAATATCAACTCCTTAATCTCTAAAGCAAAATTAGATATTGTGTTTCTATCATTGAAAGTAATTTTTGTATTAGTTGTAAAATTATACTTTTTCAATAAATTAGAGTCTATAGAATTTAAATCTATATCAAATCTGTATTTAAATAAATCATATAATTTCATATTATTAGCATAATCAACACTAATTAAATCTAAAATATCTTTTTCTGTTCTTATTTTAGCGTTATTTATAGCTTGTCTAGAACATAACAAATACTCAGCACTTGGAGCATTTTTATAATATTTGGAAACCAATAAATATGCATCTTTCATAATTTTACCATCTCTTGATAAAAAATAAACTTTATCAATACCGTCATTAATCATTTCTTCTATCAACCACTTTATAAACCCTAACAAAAGTAATGAAAAAGCAGCATAGCCTAAATTTTCCAATTTTCCATTAAAGATACTTTTAGTATCAAATTTTTGATAACTATCTGAATACAATTTATTTCCAATAATAGATAGTAGTATATTTATATCAACCTTTCTTCTATCCTCATCTCTTTTCCAAATACTTGAGTATCCAAAGCTCTTAATATAATTTTCAGATGGTTTTACAACATGGAAAGCTTTTATTTGATTTTCTTGCGCCATTATAATATCTGATTTTAAGTTATCTCCAATATGCAATATTCTATCACTATATTTTTTTTCCTTGTTCTTAACAAGATTAAATAACTTACCAGAGTTTTTTTTAGCTTTATATTTACTAGAAACATAAATTTCATCAATTTTGTCATACCCATTACTTTTTAAAACAGAAAATAAAAAAATACTATCTAAATACATATCAGATATCACTATAATTCTCTTATTTAACTTAACTGCTTCTAAATAAATCTTATATACAAAATCTCTTTTATACAATAAGTCAAATTCGCACCTTTTCTCTAATTCTTTAATATATTTTAAATATTTGTTTTTTATATAAACTTCTAAATCTATATTGTTATAAATATCATCTAAAGTAACCTCACCTAGTCCAGATTCTAATGCCTTTTTAAATGCCTTTTTTTCTGCATTAATTCTCAGTGATTTAAAATCTGGTATTTTTATTTTAATCTCTTCATATATTAATATTGACATAAAATCAAACAATTCTGTGGGCTCTAAAAAGGGTCTAACTAATAAAGTATCAAAAATATCAAAAGAAATGATATCATACCTTCTTAATTGTTCAAGTGCTTCTTTATAGCAAATATTAAAAGATGTGTTTTTTAGCAAACCATTTATTTGATCTTTTGCTATTATACTTCTCATGTATTCTTTAGATTCTCCCCAATAAAAAGAACCGGTAGTTTCATTTTTTAATCTTCTTAAAAATTTATAATATTCACTACTTTCATTGAGAAACCAAACAGGAATATCTGTAGTGTACAAACTATTAATAATTTTATCTTGTTGGCTAATTTCTATACATTCTCTTATTTGCATTATATAATCTTCATAATTATTAGCAGTTTGAAATCTTTTTATGTGATTTTGTTCACTAAAAACAAAAATAGGTTTAGAATACATAGCACCCTGTATTCCAAGAGACGATGATATCGTAATAACTCCATCAACTTGTGGTACCAAAAACTGTGATGAGTTATCAATATTATCTGTCATTTTATCATAGATAAAATTTGGAAATCTATTACTTAGATAATTTATTAATTCTTCTGTTAATATATTGGTTTTATATCTTTTTGAAATATAATTTGTTACTAAAATACCAATATCATATGGGGTATTACATAAAACAAATTCAAGAATATTTAACTGCTTTTGTTTTATATTATTAAAATCAATCATAAAGTAATTATCTATCTGTAAAGGAAATAGTATTATAAATTTAAACTTTTTTTTGTAGGAATGTAACAATTGTTCAAAAGGATTAACTATATTTAAAATTTCATAATACTTTTTTACCTCATTTTTTATGAAAACAAGATCTGATAATTCTATGTTGTTCAGTGCGTTATTAACATAGTTTTTTAAAATTCCATCATTGAAAGATATTGTAGATAAATATGGTTCACGTGACAACACTCCTGGCATTTGATATAACATCTTAGCTGTTTTAAAAATATATCTCAAATAATTAGAACAACACTCCCAAGATAATATTATATCAACATCTACATTGTTAAGTATTGTAGAATCCACTAATAAATATTTTAATTTCTGTATCTCTTCATAAGATATTAAATTACTATAATCTAATAGATCTATTTCTTTATAGTTAATAAAATTAAAAATTTTATTAAATTCAGCAGAGTCTACTTTTATAAAGTTAATTTTTTTATCATATATTATATCTAATTGTAAAAAATTATTAATTAGTATTTTATCTGCAATAATAAAAACATTTTCTGTTCTAACTAAATTATTGGCTTGTTTTATTATGCTATTAGATAAAGTAGCTAATCGAAAGTTGCTATCATTTAATTGTTTGTTTAAATCCATATAAAATAAAATATTCATCGTAATCCTTTATTGTAATCAACATATATAGTAAAAGTAAAAAAGCTTAACATCTGAACAGTATAATATATAAAAAAATAGTAATCAGACTTTAAACATTAAGGAAAACAAAATGAAACACATATTTAGAGAATACGATATTAGGGGGATTTTTGGGACTGAGATTAGTCCTAATTTTACTAAGGCTTTAGGTTTTGTAATAGGTAAAATTATGCTTAGTAAAAATGCAAAAAGTGTAAGCGTAGGCTATGATGCAAGACTTAGTAATAAAGTCTTAAATAATGCTTTAATTTATGGGCTAAATCGTGCAGGAATTAAGGTTTATTCACTTGGACTTGTTCCTACTCCACTTGGGTATTTTAGCAATTACGCTTATGAAATTGATGCAAATATTATGATAACAGCATCACATAACCCTAAAGAATACAATGGCTTTAAAATCACTATAAATAAAGAAAGTTTTTTTGCAAAAGAGCTTAGTGATATTTATACTGAAGTTGCAAATCACATAAAAGATTTTGATGATAAGATTGAAAATGCTGAATATGAAGAATTAGATATTAAAACAAAATATATTGAGTTTTTGCAAAAAGAATTCGCTCATCTTAAAAACGCCAATATAAATCTAGCAATTGATACAGCTAGTGGTGCAGCTTGTGAAGTTGTAGCAAACATTTTAGATATTTTAAATATTAAATACGCTCATTATTTTAGTGAATTTGATGGTGAATTTAAATCTCACGAGCCAGACCCAACAGAAGAAGAAAATCTATTTGCTATTAAAAATGAGCTTAATTTTAGCAATTTTTCTCATCATTGCCCTACTCCACTTTATAAAAATAACTATGTTAAAAATACTGCGACACTTGGCTTTGGTTTTGATGGAGATGCTGATAGAATTGTATGTGTTTTAAAAGATAAAATCATTAAAGGTGATGAGCTTTGCTATCTATTTGCAAATAATATTAAAAATCCTAAAATCCTTTGTGAAGTTAAATGCTCAAAAGTAATTTTTGATAAAATTAACGAGCTAGGAACTTGCTCAATGTGTAAAACAGGTCATTCAAATATCAAAAAAGCTATAAAAGAATTAAATGTGGATTTAGCAGCAGAACTTAGCGGACATGTATTTTTTAATGACAAATATTATGGATACGATGATGCGATTTATTCTATGCTAAGAATTATTGAGCTATATTTAAAAAACCCTAATTTTATTGATATTTTAAACAACTTACCTAAAGCATATTCAAGTAATGAAATAAAAATAAAAGTAAATGAAAGTGATAAATTTAATATAATAAATACTTATAAAGAAAAAATAAAATCTCTTAATCTAAACGCTAAGCTAATTGAAATTGATGGAGTGAGATTAGAATTTGAAAATGGATTTTCACTACTTCGAGCAAGTAATACTAGCCCTTATTTAGTAGCTAGATTTGAAAGTGTCAGCGAAGAGAAATTAAAAGAAATCAACGATTTTACCTTTAAACTTTTAGATGAAATAATTAAAAATTAATTAGTTAATAAGTTTAGGTTAATATAACTAAAAAAATTTTAAAATACCCCCCCCCCACGCTCAATATTACTAAATTGTGGGGGTAGTATTCTAAGTGAAAGAAAGTATGAATATAAAT